>NZ_JBSFUB010000131.1:0-15659 GCF_053591575.1 Streptomyces altiplanensis
CGGCGAGTGGCTGTCGCAGAACCGTTCCGGCTCCCCGACAACTCGCAGTACCTTACGGACCGGCGGAGGCCGTGTCAACCCCCGCCGATGGGCCGCCCGTACAGGCGTCGGACGGGCGTCAGGACGGGCGTCAGTCCAGGTCGTCGGCCAGCAGATCCATGAGCAGTCCGTCGTGCCACGTGCCGTCCGGGCCGCGTTCGTAGTCCCGCATGATGCCCACAGGGCGGAAGCCGACCTTGGCGTAGCAGCGGATGGCTGCGGCGTTGTCCGCTGCCGGGTCGATCACGATCCGGTGATGGCCGAGCTCGGTGATCAGGTGACGGGCGAGCGTGCGCACGGCGTCGGTACCCAGGCCTCGGCCGTGCACCGCGGGATCCAGGTAGATGTCGATGTTGGCGTGGCGGTAGTCCGGGTCCTGCTCCGCGCCCCACTGGATGGCGCCGGCGGTACGGCCGGCGTACTCGATCACCAGCGTGGTCACGTCGGGGTCACCGAGGTCGTCGGTGACCACCGCCACCAGGTCGTCGCCGCTACGCCAGGTCGCGCGTACCTCGGGCGTGGCGCGGATGCGGGCCAGTGCAGGGATGTCGTCCTTCGCAGCCGGACGCAACACGACGTGGGTGCCGTACAGAGTCTTCGCCATGCGCAGCACGCTAGCGCGGCCGTCTCGGGCCCACCTTCGGCGGGCGTCGTCTCCGATGCGGTGCGGGTGCGCGCCGTGCCGCCGGGCAGGTGCCGGGCCGTATCGGGCTTCCCGGTGTTCTTGGAGGTCAGCGGTTGTCGCCCGGGTCCGCGCCGTGCCACACGGTGGTGACGTTGCAGAATTCGCGGATGCCCTGGCCGGACAGTTCCCTTCCGTAACCCGAGCGCTTCACGCCGCCGAAGGGCAGCGCGGGGTGGGAGGCGGTCATGCCGTTGATGAAGACGCCGCCCGCCTCCAGGTCCTGCGCGAACCGCTCGACCTCCCCCTCGTCGCGCGTCCACACGTTCGAGCTCAGACCGAAGGGCGAGTCGTTGGCGAGGGTCACCGCCTCGTCGAGGTCCGATACGCGGTAGACCGTGGCCACCGGGCCGAAGGCCTCCTCGCGGTGGATTCGCATGGCGTCGGTGACGCCGGTGAGGACGGTGGGCTCGTAGAACCATCCCTTGTCCTGCTTCTCGGGGCGTTGCGCTCCGCACTGCGCCGTGGCGCCGAGGCGCAGGGCGTCGTCGACGAGCTCTTCGAGATCGGTACGCCCTTGTTCACTGGCGAGCGGTCCGACATCGGTGGATTCCCGCATCGGGTCACCGACGGACAGTTCCCGCATTCCGGCGGTGAAGCGCTCGCAGAAGGCGTCGTAGACGTCGCTGTGGACGATGAAGCGCTTGGCCGCGATGCAGGACTGGCCGTTGTTCTGCACCCTGGCCGTCACCGCTGTACGGGCAGCCCGTTCGATGTCGGCCGACGGCATGACGACGAAGGGGTCGCTGCCGCCGAGTTCCAGAACGGTCCGCTTCACCTCGTCGCCCGCGACGGCGGCGACGGAGCGTCCGGCCGGTTCGCTTCCGGTGAGCGTCGCGGCGGCCACCCTTCGGTCGCGCAGGATGCCCTCGATCGCGCCGGATCCGACGAGCAGTGTCTGGAAACACCCGTCGGGGAAGCCTGCGCGGCGGAACAGGTCCTCGATGTAGAGGGCGGTCTGCGGGACGTTCGAGGCGTGCTTGAGCAGGCCCACATTGCCGGCCATGAGCGCGGGGGCGGCGAAGCGTACGACCTGCCAGAGCGGGAAGTTCCACGGCATCACGGCCAGGACGACACCGAGCGGGCGGTAGCGGACGCTCGCCCAGGAGGCACCGGAGTCCGTCACGTCGGCGGCGGACGGGTGCTCGTCCGCCAGGAGCTGCCGCGCGTTCTCGGCGTACCAGCGCATCGCCTTCGCGCATTTCGCCGCCTCGGCGCGGGCGGCCACGATCGGCTTGCCCATTTCGGTGGTCATGGTGCGGGCGATGTCCTGCTGGTCCTGGTCCAGCAGGTCCGCGGCGCGGTTCAGGAGTTGCGCACGCCGGTCGAATCCGGTGGTGCGGTGGAGCGTGAAGGCGGTCGCGGCGCGTGCCAGGCGGCGCTCGATCTCTTCGGCTCCGAACGCGTCGAACGTCTTGAGCGTCTCTCCGGTGGCGGGGTTCACCGTGGCGATGGGCATGCTGCCGTCCTCCTCGGACTCGGTGCTTCGAGATTTGCGCGGTACGGGCGCTCTCGCAACGCGGCGGGGGCCTCGTTTGCTTCACCTGTCAGGTGGAAGTCCGCCCGGGTACGGGGCGCGGGAGACCGGTCCGGGGAACGTTTCCGGGACTTCTCGGACCGTTCCCCGGAGCCGAGGGCGGGAGGTGGTTCCTGCGATGCGCGCTGTGGGCGTGGGTCTGTTCGCGGTCCTGGCATGCCTGGCTCTCTCGGGCTGTTCCCCTCTGGGCGGTCGGGAGGAGGCCGCGGCAGCGGCGGCTCTGCGTTTCGAGGAGAACCTGCGGGGGGGGCGCAGGCCCTGCCGGGGTGCGACGGCCTGGCTCCCGGTACCCGCGAGGAGCTGGAGGAAACGGCCGGTTCTCCGTGTCCCGCGGCTCTGGCGGAACTGGAGCTGCCGTCGGCGGGCGAGGTGCGCCGGGTGGACGTGTACGGGCACCAGGCCCGTGTCGTCCTCGACGCCGACACGCTCTTCCTCCCGGCCTTCCGCGACGGATGGAAGGTCGTCGCGGCGGGCTGCCTGGCGCGGCCCGGGTTTCCGTACCCGTGTGATCTGAAGGGCGGGTGAGACAGTGCGGCTGATGTTCGGGCTCTGCCTTCTCGTCGTGTTCGGCGGCCTGGCCTACGCGATCGCGGTCGGGGTGATGCACTGGTGAGCCCGTTGCCGCGCTTCTTCCGGGACAACGGCCTGTCCCTGGCGTTCGGCGGCGCTTTTCCGCTCAGCCTGGCCGGTCAGGCCGTCGCGGGACACGCCGATTTCAACAACCGGCTGATCACGGAGGGCTCGCGGCCCGTCGCTTTCCGGGGTTGTCTCCGCACGTCCGATTTCGCGGTGGACGTGACGGAGAACCGGCAGTCGGAGTTCCTGCAGTTCCTCCTCTGCCTCTTCGGCACCGTGTGGCTGCTGCAGCGCGGCTCACCGGAGTCGAAGCGCATGGGCGAGGCGCGCTTGGAGTCCGACGAGAAGCAGAAGACGGGTCGCTGCGCGAGGGAGGACTCTCCCCGGTGGGCGGCCGCGGGCGGGTTCCGTCAGTCGCTCTGCTCGCGCTCCCGGGCCTCGTCATGGGCCTCGCCTTCCTGTTCGCCCGGCCGGCCCAGTCGGTCACGGGAAGCGTCGCCCACAACGAGGAGCACCTGCGCGATCTGCAGGCACCGGTCAGCCGGGGCGCGTACCTGCTCCCCACCGGCTTCTGGAACCGCACGCCGCGGAACTGGTGGTCGGAACTGCTCGCGGTGGCCTCGATGGTCATTCTCCCGGTCTGTCCGCGTCAGTGTGGTTCGCCCGAGTCCAAGCCGGTCGGCGCGCCCCACCGGGCCACGGACGTCGAGGGCTGACGCACGCCACCGTCAGCGCGCCACCGTTAACCGGAACGCAGAAGGGGAAGCCGAGAACCATGGCTGCAGAACGCCGGACTGTGGACGAGTCGTACTGGATGGCCACGGCCCCCGGGACCCGCTATCCGCCTCCGGACTCCGACCTGACCGCGGATGTCGCCGTGATCGGTGGCGGCATCGCCGGACTGTGCACCGCTTGGGAACTGGTCCGGGCCGGCCTGGACGTCGTACTCCTGGAGGCGGACAGGATCGCCGCCGGAGTGAGCGGGTACACCACGGCGAAGCTGACGGCGTTGCACGGTCTGGTGTACGCGAGGCTGGAGGCGAGATACGGCCCCGACGACGCCGCGCTGTACGCCCTCTCGCAGCAGGACGCTGTCGAGCGGGCAGCGGCGCTGTGCGACGAGCTGGACATCGACGCCGATCTGGAGCGGGCGGCCGCCTGTACGTATCTGGAGGATCCGCGGCGGACGGAAGAGCTCAGGGCCGAGGCCGAGGCCGCCCGGCGGGCCGGGCTCGACGCGTCGTTCGTGACCGGGACGGAGCTGCCGTTCCCGGTGGCCGGGGCGGTGCGGGTGGAGGGGCAGTTTCAGTTCCACCCGCGCAAGTTCCTGCTGGCCCTGGCCGAGCGGATCACCGGTGCGGGCGGGCGCGTCCACGAGCGCACGCGCGTCACCGGGCTCCACGACGGTGTGCGCTGCCATCTGTCGACCGAGGGCGGGCTCACGGTCGAGGCGCGTGACACCGTCGTCGCGACGCATTACCCCGTCTTCGACCGGACGCTGCTGTTCACCCGCCTGAAGCCGAGGCGGGAGCTGGTGATCGCGGCGCCGGTGCCTTCGGGTGCCGCGCCGACGGGCATGTATCTGAGTCCGGAGGACAGGGTCCGTTCGGTGCGCAGCGCGCCGTACGACGACGGACGGCGGCTGCTCGTCGTCACGGGCGAGACGTTCGAGCCGGGCGCCGGGGACGTACGGGAACGGTTCGCGCGCCTGGACGGGTGGGCACGGGAGCGGATGCCGGGCTTCGCCGAGGCGGAGCGGGCGTACCGCTGGTCGGCGCAGGACAACGACTCGAGCGACCGTCTGCCGTACGTCGGGCACGCGCATCCGGGAACCCAGCACGTCTATGTGGCGACGGGCTTCGGCGGCTGGGGCATGAGCAACGGTGTGATGTCCGGCCGCCTGCTCGCGGCCCACATCGCGGGCGGCCCCCGGCCCGCGTGGACCGATCTGTACGACCCGCGGCGACTGCCCCAGGTGCGCGAGACGGCGGAGCTGGCGAGGTTCCAGAGCGCTGTCGCCCGGCACTTCGTGGGCGACCGTCTGCACACCGGGCACGTCGACTCGGTGGACGAGATCCCACCGGGCAGCGGCGCGGTCGTCCGTCTGGAAGGCAAGCGCTGCGCCGTGTACCGCGACGAGGCGGGCGGGACCTCCGCCGTTTCGGCGCGGTGTACGCACCTGGGCTGTCTGGTGCACTTCAACGATGCCGAGAAGGTCTGGGAGTGTCCTTGCCACGGCTCGCGCTTCGGGACGGACGGCACGGTTCTGCACGGCCCGGCCACGCGTCCCCTGGAGCCGCGCGGCCGCCGGGCCGGTTGAAGACTTCCGACGCCTCCGACGCCTCTGACGCCTCCGACGGAAGGCTCTCGTCGCTCAGGATTCCTTGAGGGAGCGCTGGAGCTCGGACTTGTTCATCGACGAGCGTCCGTGGATGTTGCGGCGCTTCGCCTCCGCGTACAACTGGTCGTACGTCTGCCCCTCCGAGCCGCTGTGGGACCTCTTCCCGCCGCGCTTCGAGGGCGACTCGCCCTGAGTGGAGCTCTTGCTCGCCGTCTTGGACTCGCCGGAGCGCGCGCGTTCCTTGTTGACGGTGCGCGAAGCGATTTCCTTGGCCCTTTTGTTGCTCTCGCCGCGTTCTTCGGCGCCTTCCTTGATGTGTTCGTACTGGCGTTCCCTCTTGGAACTCGAACCCTTGGGCATTTCTCCTCCTCCGAGCATCGAATCGGTGGGGCCGCTTCCTTCGGGTCAGCAGCTTCCGCCCACCCTGCGTCCGGTGTCTCCTCTCCGCAAACGCAGCTTCCATTCATTCCCACCGCTGGGATTGCGAGCCCGTTTCCGGCATTCGGCGCGACCACCGGCAGACCATCCGGAGCGCGTAAAGGAGCGTCACAGTCCAAGTGAGCGCGAAGGCCGAGACGAGCACCGGTGCGGATGTCCTGAACGCCGGTACGAACAGGAACGCGGAAATCGCCACCAGGGAGCACAGGAAAACGCCGCGACGCCGGTTCCTCAGTCCGTTGAGAACCTGGGTCGCGGGCGCCGGCCGGCGTCGCATCGTCCGCAGCTTGAGCTCCAGCACGGCGTCGCTCCGGCGCACCGAGTGCTCGATCCCGGCCAGGATCCGCCGTTCGTCGCCCGTGAGACCGGCTCCGTCCATCTGCGAACCCTCCTGACGGCTTTGCGGTCACCCCGGGTCACCACTCCGGGGCACCGCGCGCGTATCACGGCTGGATCAATGAACGGCGAGTACCCTCCGAGCACAGGACCAGACCCTCAATTTCATGATCGGCCGCCTGCTCCGGGCGTTCACGTGGTTCGCCACCACGAGAGCCCGGGGGCAGGATGGAATACGAAACCGGCCCCACACGCCCCCATTCGACCAGGACACAGTGCGATGGAAATGGAAACGACGGCCGCAGGCACCACATCGAGCCACGAGGTATTCGGCGCTCCGTGCTGGATCACCCTGATGGCGCGCGCTCTGGAGCCCGCCCAGGCCTTCTACGGAGCGGTTCTGGGCTGGGAATTCCGGCAGGCCGGACTCGGTCGCGGATTCAGCATCGCTCTGCTCGACGGGGCACCCGTCGCCGGAATCGGCGTACTCGACACCGCCTTGCAGGCGCCTGTCACCTGGACGCCCTACTTCGCTGTCGCCAGCGTGGACGAAACCGCGAGCCGGATCCGTGAGCGAAGCGCCACCGTCGCCGTGGGGCCCCTGCGGTTCGCCACCGGCCGCGGGGCCATCGCGGCGGACCGGGACGGCGCCGTCTTCGGCATCTGGGAGGGAGAACTCTTCTCCGACTGGCACGTGTGGCGGAAGAACGCACCCGTCTGGCTGCGCCTGCGGACCCGGGACGCGTTCGATGCGGCGATCTTCTACGGCCAGGTCCTCGAATGGGCGAGCGGTCGCCCCGGCTGCTGCGAGGTCGAGTACCAGGAGGACGAGGTCGTACTGCTCCAGGACGGACACATCCTGGCGCGGCTGAGCTCCGGTGCGGTCGACACGGCGCCCGATCCGCTGATCCAGCCCCGGTGGCACGCCCACTTCCCCGTTCCCGACGTGGAGGCCACCGTGCAGGCGGCGCTCCGGCACGGCGGCTCCGTCCTCGGGCAGGGTCCCACCCCCTACGGCACGGAAACGACGCTGCGCGATCCGAACGGCGCGCTCTTCACCGTCACCAGCGCAGCGCCCGGATAAGCCGACGAGGAAGGTGCACCCGTGCGCGGTTACTCACAAGACGCCTCCCGGCCCGGCGACCGGGCCGGCCCGACCGGTCTGGGACTGACCGCGGGAAGCCCTGCGGACAGCGGCCCCGCCGGGGCGCACGGCGGTACCTGGCCGCACGGCGGTGCCCGGCCACTGCCGCCGGACCGCACACAGGCCATCCTGGAGGCCACCAAGCACGTGGCTGCCAGGCTCAAGAGCGGTGGGTACCCGTTCGCCCTGGTCGGGAGCGTCGCCGCCTACGCGCACGGCGTACCGGCCAGCCTCCAGCACGACGCCGACTTCTGCATCCTGCGTGAGGACGCGGAAGCCGTGACCGCGTCTCTCGAGGCCGCCGGGATCGAGGTGCGTGTCCCGCCGGAGGACTGGCTGATCAAAGCACGGAGTCACGGCGAGGAGATCGACCTGATCTTCGAACTGGCCCGGCAGCCGGTGACCGGAGAACTGCTGAGCCGGGCCCAGATCCTTCCGGTGGACTCGGTGCACATGCCGGTGCTGTCGCCCACCGACCTCATGGGCAGCCAGCTCGATGCCTTCTCGGAGCACCACTGCGACTTCGGGGCCGTGCTCCCCATCGCCCGGACGCTGCGGGAGAGGATCGACTGGGGCCGCCTGCGCCGCGAGCACCAGGACTCACCGATGCCGGACGCGTTTCTCTACCTTCTCGAACGTCTGGACGTCATCGAACCACGGGAGGCAGCACCGTGAACGACACACGCGCCGCCGAGTACCGCATCGCCCATCTGCGGGAGCACCTGGCCGACGGCGATTTCGCCGAAATGGGCGTACGGATCGAACTGCGCGGAAACAGTGTCCTGATCGCCGGCACCGTCTCCAGCGCCGCCTGCCGGGACGAGATCCTCCGTATGGCCGAGGACGAGCTGGCCGGGCTTCCGCTGCACGAGGACCTGGTCGTGGTCTCCGCCACCGCCCCCGACCGCCCTGAGGAGCTCGCGTGATCCGGATCGCGGCCGTCGGCGACATCCATCTGGGGCCGGACAGCGCGGGGGTGCTCCGGCCCGCGTTCGAAACCGTGAGCGACCACGCGGACCTTCTGCTGCTCGCCGGAGACCTGACGCGGCACGGCACGGCCGGGGAGGCGGCCGTGGTCGCCCAGGAGGTGGCCGGGCTCGGTGTGCCGGTGGTGGCCGTCCTGGGCAACCACGACTACCACAGTGACCAGCAGGCCGAGGTGACCGCGGTGCTCGACGGGGCGGGCGTGACCGTTCTGGAGGGCCGGGGCACCGTGCTGGACATCGGCGGGGTGCCGGTCGGCGTCGCCGGGACGAAGGGCTTCGGCGGCGGGTTCGCCGGCCGCAGCGGTGGCGAGTTCGGCGAACCGGAGATGAAGGAGTTCATCCGGTACACCCGGCGGTGTGCGGAGGGGCTGCGTCGCTCCCTGGACGAGCTGAAGGAGCAGGGTTGCGCCGTACGCATCGCGTTGACGCACTTCGCTCCCGTCCCGGACACCCTGGCGGGCGAACCCCCGGAGATCTTCCCCTTTCTGGGCAGCTACCTGCTGGCCGAGGCGGTGGACGAGTCCGGGGCCGACCTCGCGGTGCACGGCCACGCGCACCTGGGCACCGAACACGGGATGACCAGTGGCGGGGTGCGTGTGCGCAATGTCGCCCAGCCGGTGATCGGCCGTGCCTTCGCCGTCTACCACCTGCCGGTCCGCGTCGCGGCGGACAGCACGACGGACGGCATTCCTGTCGCGGCCGAGTGACCCCGCTCCCGAGGCCGAAGACCCATCGGCGGCCCTCCGCCCGTGCCTCCCGGACGGCGCCCCGACCGGGGCCGGCCGCCCTGTTCCGGTCCGGCATCAGTCCGTACGGAACCTTCCGTGGCCTTCCGTACGGACATGGGCACCCGGCTCACCGTGGTGGTGGCGGCCTGAGTGCGGCGGAAAGGGACCGCGGCCTGATGCGGCCGCGCGAACTCAATGCGCCCTGCCAGTACTTCCTGGTCCGGCCGTGGCCCGCCGGCCGAGGGTTCACCGGCGCGGGCAGACCGGACCAGCCGTAACAGCAACGGGGTCAGGGCCGGGAGCACAACAGGTGCAGTTTGTTGAGCTGATCGATCCAGAACTCCATTTTCGCGGCGGGCGACGCCTTGGCGGGCAGCAGTCCCAGCTGCTGGGCAAGACCGTAGAAGCCGGGGCCGGCATCGTTGGCGTTGAGGTAGTGGACCAGAGCGGAGAGCATGAGTCCGGATTCAGGCCGGTCGCGCTCGACAATCAGCCACAGCAAGTGGCCCATCGCCGCTCGCTCATCAGCCCGGGAGAAGTCGAACCCCGGCCCACCGACACGCCGGACGAGCGTCGCGTCGAGTTCCGTGTATGACGTCGGCCTGTTCGCGGCCGGGACAGCGGCCGCGCGGGCTGCGGTGCACGCTGCCTCCGCGACGCGGAGTGGGAATCCGGCGGCCGAACGGCTGCCGCTGAACGCGCTTGCCCGGCGGGAGCAAGCCGTCCGATCGCTCGTCCGCGCACAACGCGCGGGGCACGCAGGGGCCTTGAGCGGGCACTCGCCCCGGGAGCGGGCGGCGGATGGGGCACGTGTACGACGCGAGTGGATACCGGGGGCCTCCTCTGCCGTCGCGGAGTGTGCCGGGGCGGTTTGGCACCCAGTTCGCGTGACGCTGCGCGGCCTGCGGGGAGGACGTACTCACTGGTCCCGGCGGTCCACGGCCGGGTCCCCAGCAGGCCCCCAAAAACGATCAAGGGGCCGTTTCAGATTTCTCTGAAACGGCCCCTGACCTGCGACTCTCTCGAGTCGGGACGACAGGATTTGAACCTGCGACCCCTTGACCCCCAGTCAAGTGCGCTACCAAGCTGCGCCACGTCCCGATGCCCGTCTGGCCTGGAGTTTCCTCTGGCTGAACGCGCTTGAGAACAATACCGCACTTCGACCGGTGATCACGAACCCCATTTCGCGCCCCGCGCGGGAAGCGAAGCGCAGCGCACGTCAGACGTGCTTGTCGAGCCAGGCGGTCAGGTCGTCCTGGACCTCGTCCCGGTTGGTCTCGTTGAGGATCTCGTGGCGGGCGCCCTCGTACCCCTTCCAGGTGAGGTCCTCGGTGCCGAGGTAGCGGAAGTCCTCCAGGAGCTCGTACACGAGGGTCATCTTCTGGTTGCAGGGGTCTTCCGTGCCCACGGCGATGTGGACGGGCAGGTCGGCGGGGACGCGGGCGAGATTGCGCGGGTCATTGATCTTGCGGATCGCGCGCACCCAGTCCAGGGCGAGGCCCGCGCTGAAGGCGAAGCCGCAGCGCTCGTCCGCCGCGTACACGTCGACCTCGGCCTCGTCGCGGGATAGCCACTCGAAGCCCGTGCGGCGCGGATACGGGTCGTTGAAGGAGGAGAAGAGGGTGGGGATGTACGAGGAGAGGGCCGTGCGGCCGCGCTCCGCGACCTCCGCCTCCAGGCCGGCGATCGACTCCTGGAGTTCGGCCCCCGGAAGCGTACGGAAAGTGCCGGACAGGATGATGCCGGCCAGGCCGTCCGGGTACTCCTGGGCGTAGTCGCGGGCCAGCATCGAGCCGAGGCTGTGGCCGAGCAGTACGACGGGCAGGCCCGGGTGCAGCGCCCTGGCCTGGTCGCCGACCGCCTTGAGGTCGTCGACCATCGCGCGCCAGCCGTTCTCTCCGGCCACGCCGTAGCCGCCGGTGGCGGCGGCGGTCGCGCCGTGGCCGCGGTGGTCGGAGGCGATCACGCCGTAGCCGTGGGAGACCAGGTGCTGGGCGAACCGGTCGTAGCGCAGGGCGTGCTCGGCCGCGCCGTGGGCGATCTGGACGAGGGCGCGGGGCCGCCCGCTGTCCGGAAGCCAGGTGTACGCGGCGATCTGTGCGCCGTCGGCGGCGGTCGCCGTTCCCGTGCGGTGCGGAGTGCTCATCGGGCACGCCTCCTGGTGTCTGTGGTTCTGGGTGCCGGGTGCTGGGTGTGCTGAGGCTGACTCTCCCCAGGGCCGGACGCCTCACACCATGCCTCTGCCGACCCATTGACCCCTTTGCGGGCGGGAACCTACTCTGAGCGACACGCTCCAGAAAGCGCTTTCTAGTCCCGTTAGCCGCCTCACCAGCACCGGGAGCGCCCATGAGTCATCCCGCGCGAAGATTCCTTCTGTCCTTCACCGCCGTCGGAGCCCTGCTGGCGCTGGTCCTGGGACTCGGGGTGGCCTCGCCTCCCCGCGCCGAGGCAGCGCCTTTCCGCGTTCTGGTCTTCTCCAAGGTCACGCATTTCCCTCACGACTCGATTCCGGCGGGGATCGAGGCGGTCGAGAAGCTCGGCCGTGAGAACGGCTTCGAGGTCGAGGCCACCGAGGACGCCGCCGCCTTCACCGACACCAACCTCGCCCGCTTCCAGGCGATCGTCTTCAACAACACCAACTCCACTCCGGAGAAGGGCGATCTGCTGGATGCCGGGCAGCGGGCCGCCCTGCAGAGGTTCGTACGCTCCGGGGGCGGCTGGGTCGGTCTGCACGCCGCGTCGGCCAGTGAGCGGGACTGGGGCTGGTACGAGGGCCTGGTCGGCGCGATCTTCGACAAGCACCCCGCCGTACAGACCGGACGGGTGAAGGTCCTGGACCGGGCGCACCCGTCCACCAAGGGGCTGCCGGAGCTCTGGGAGCGCACGGAGGAGTGGTACAACTGGCGCACCAATCCGACCGGGAAGGTGCACACCCTCGCGCAGATCAAGGTGCGCGACGGCATCACCGGTCTGGACGAAGGCGTCGACCACCCGTGGTCCTGGTGCCAGAACTACGACGGCGGACGGTCCTGGTTCACCGCGGGCGGCCACGACAAGGCGGCGTTCCAGGAGGAGGACTTCCTCCAGCACGTCCTCGGCGGCATCCAGTGGGCCGCGGGCAGCGAGCCGGGCGACTGCACGGCGACGAAGACCGGCTCCTTCCAGCGCACCGCGCTGGCCACGAACGACCTGGCCGACCCGTTCGAGCTGGCCGTCGCGCCCGACCGGCGGGTCTTCTTCATCCAGCGCACCGGCAAGCTGAAGGTCATCGACCAGACGACGCTCAAGGTCTCGACCGCGCTGGACTTCGCGTACACGCCGGAGATGACGAGCCAGTCCGACGGTCTGCTCGGGCTCGCCCTTGACCCGGGGTTCGGGAAGAACGGGTGGCTGTACCTGCTGCACTCCGACAAGACCGAGAAACGGCTCAACCTGTCCCGCTTCACCGTGAGCGGTACGGGGGGCAGCACCACGGTCGACCCCGCCTCCGAGAAGCGGCTGCTGACCATCCCCACGCTGCGCGGCGAGGGCCGGGCCAACTCCCACATGGCCGGGTCGATCGCCTTCGACACGTCGGGCAGCCTGTACGTCGCCACCGGTGACAACACCGACCCGTTCGCGTCCGACGGCTTCGCGCCGATCGACGAGCGCGAGGGACGCCGCGCCTGGGACGCGCAGGGCACCTCGGGCAACACGAACGACCTGCGCGGCAAGGTGCTGCGCATCACCCCGCGGGACGACGGCACGTACACCGTACCGGCCGGGAACCTCTTCGCGCCGGGGACGGAGAAGACGCGGCCCGAGATCTACGCGATGGGCATGCGCAATCCGTTCCGGATCACCACCGACCCGCGGAGCGGCGCGCTGATGGTCGCCGACTACGGGCCGGACGCCCGCCAGGCGAAGGCCGACCGCGGTCCCGAGGGGACCGTGGAGTACACCCGCATCACGAAGGCGGGCAACTTCGGCTGGCCGTACTGCATCGGCGACAACACCCCCTTCAACGACTACGACTTCGCCACGAAGACCTCGGGCGGGAAGTTCGACTGCGGATCGCTGGTCAACGACTCGCCGAACAACACCGGACTGCGTGAGCTGCCGCCCGCCCAGCCCGCCTCGGTCTGGTACGCGTACTCGGCGTCGCCCGAGTTCCCCGAGGTCGGCGCCGGGGGCGGCGGGCCGATGAGCGGCCCGGTCTACGACTACGACGAGGCCAACCCGTATCCGACGAAGTTCCCCGAGTACTTCGAGGGGAAGTGGTTCACCTACGAGCTGACCCGGCAGTGGTTCAAGACCTTCTCCGTGCAGGAGAAGGACCAGACTTTCACCGACCCCCGCTTCGCGCCCGTCAGGGCGGGCGATCTCCAGTCGATCAACCCCGTCTTCGGCGACATGAAGTGGAACCAGCCCTTCGACGCCGGCTTCGGGCCGGACGGAGCGATGTACGTCATCGACTTCGGCCTCGGCAGCGGCACGGGACGCGGTGGCAGCAACGACGGCGCGGGCATCTACCGCATCGACCACGTCGCCGACGGGCAGCTGCCCGCCGCCAGGGCGACCGCGAGTCCGGACAGCGGTCCCGCGCCGCTGACCGTGGAGTTCTCCAGCGCCGGGTCCGGGCTGCCGGACGGTGAACCCGTGACGTACGCCTGGGACTTCGACGGGAACGGCACGACGGATTCGACGGAGGCGAACCCCACCCACACCTACCGGACCAAGGGCCGCTTCACCGCCCGCCTCACGGTCGGTGCGCCCAAGGGCCTGACGGGACTCGCCGTGCAGGAGATCACCGTCGGGAACAGCCGGCCGGAAGTGACCCTCCAGCAGCCGCCGGACGGCGGGATGTTCAGCTTCGGCGACACCATCCCCTTCACCGTCAAGGTCAAGGACCGGGAGGACGGGCGGCCCGTCGACTGCTCGCGGGTGGTCGTCCAGTCCCAGCTCGGCCACGACAGCCATCTGCATCCGCTGGACAACTACACCGGGTGTACGGGTGAGATCGTGACCGATGCCGGGGACAGTCACGGCCCCGGCCAGAACCTGTACTACGGGATCACCGCGCAGTACGAGGACAAGGGCGGCCCGGACGGCGTCCCGGCCCTCACCGGCTCCGCGTCGCTGACGCTGCGCCCGGCGCTGCGCGAGGCCGAGCACTTCACGGCGACGGGCGGCGCTCACGACGGCGCCGTGGTCGCGAGCCGTGCGGACGCCTCGGGCGGGAAGCGGCTGACCGAGATCGAGGACGGCGACTGGATCTCCTTCGACCCGGTGCATCTCAAGGGCATCGACTCGGTGACGGTCGGCGCGGCGTCCGGCGGCATCGGCGGTGACATCGAGTTCCGCACGGGATCGCCGGCCGGTCCGCTGCTCGGCAAGGTGAGCGTGGCGAACACGGGCGGCTGGGGCAACGTCGTCTCGCCGACCGTCGAACTGGCGGACCCGTCCCCGGGCGGCACGATGAAGCTGTACGCCGTGTTCACCAACCCGCAGTGGTCGGCGGACAAGCCGGACCTCTTCGCCGTCGACTGGCTGCACTTCAACGGCTGCGGCGTCGAGAAGAAGCCGGGCACGAAGGTCTCCGTGACCGCGGCCCCGGCCGGGGGCGGCGCACCGCTGGCGGTGGAGCTCACCGGCGAGGTGAAGCCGCTGCCGGGCCGCACCATCGCCTCGTACCACTGGGACTTCGGCGACAACGCGAAGCCCGCGCCGGGCACGGAGGGCCCTGCGGCGGAGCACACGTACGCCAGGAAGGGGACGTACACCGCGCATCTGACCGTCACCGACGACAAGGGTGACACGACTTCCGGAGCAGTCCGGATCGACGTGAGTTGAGGTGGGTCGCACATGAACAGCAGCACACGGCGCTCGTTCCTCGGTACGGCCGTCGGGATCGCCGCGGCGGCCGGGATGGCGGGCGGCACGGCGGAGGCGGCGGAGACCGCCGGTCCGCGGCGGCGCATCCCGCCGTCCGGCATCGGGATGCACCTCTACACCATGCGCGCTCCCCTGGCGAAGGACTTCAGGGGGACGCTCGCCCGCCTCGCGGAGATCGGCTACGCGACGGTCGGAGTCAGCGGCAGGCACGGGAACAGCGCGGCGGACATCCGGCGGATGCTCGACGGGACCCGGCTCAGGGCGGTGCTCGAACACGTCGCGTACACCACCGTTTCGGGCAGCGGCCTGCCCCAGGCCGTCGACGATGTCGTCACGCTCGGCGGGAAGTGGATCGTCGTGCCGAGCCTGCCGGGTGCGATGCACAGCCCGGCCGGCTTCCGGGAAGCCGCACGGCAGTTCAACAAAGCGGGGCTCGCGGCCCGTGAGAAGGGCCTGAAAGTGCTCTTCCACAACCACGGCAGCGACCATGTGGTCAGCGACGGCGAGAACCTCTACGACATCCTGCTCACCGAGACCGATCCGGAGCTGGTGGGATTCGAGCTGGATGTGTACTGGGCGGCCAGGGGCGGCGCCGACCCGGCGCGGCTCTTCGCCGGACACCCGCGGCGCTTCCCCGCCCTGCACGTCAAGGACATGGCGCCGAACGGGGACTTCGCGGACGTGGGCTCCGGGGTGCTCGACTTCCCGGCGATGTTCGACGTGGCGCGACGGGGCGGCGTGAAGCAGTGGCTGGTGGAGCACGACGCACCGGCCGACCCCTTCGCGACCGCGCTGAACAGCTACAGGTATCTGTCCCGGCTGCGGTACTGAGTACGCGGCCGGGGCTGCGGCACCGAGGGCGGCCGCCGGCCCCGGACGTTCACCGACGACCGCCCGCGCAGGTTTGTCCTGACAGGACGCGCCGCGGCGGCTTTCAAGGAGACTGTCGTGCGAAGCACGATACGTTCCGGGCCACGC
>NZ_JBSFUB010000132.1:0-15109 GCF_053591575.1 Streptomyces altiplanensis
GGCCGGCTCGCTGCGCGACGCGGACGCCGATCTCATCGCCTTCTCGGTCACCGACACCGGCATCGCCCCGGCCCTGAGAGCCGGCGCCGCCAGGCCAGAAATCATGGAGAAAATCGTGGCCGCGCACCCCGGGCTGCACCCCCTCGCAGCCGCCGCTCTTACCGCCGCCGTGCTCCTCGCCCGTTGGTGGACCACTCGCGCGGTTCGCGGCCCACACGGTGCCAGCGCCGCAAAGGCACCCTGGCGACGCGCAGCGCCCCCACCGACCGGTGAGGAGTCGGTCCCCGACCGTGTGGCCGAGTTGCATGCCTCGTTCCTGGACCCGGCCCTGCGGGAAACCGACGCTCACCTCGAGCAGTACTGGAACAAGCTCACGTCCCTGTATCCGCACCGCGACGGCAAGCGCCGGCACAGGTAGAAACCGGGCACCTCCCGCAGTCCGTCACCGCGTCGCCCTGGCAACACCTCACCGCAGTCAACGGAGGGTCAACCAGCAACCAGCAACCAGCATCGGGCAGACAGCCGGGGCGGGTATCGTCCGCTGTTTGGGGCACACGAGACCTCATGCACGGACAACATGCGCGTCCCACGAGCACTCTGTTCGGCCCAGCCACCACAACCCAGACACCGCCACCGGCCCACGGCCGCGCCAAGCACTCACGCCGAGGCCGGATCACCGGCCACATGCGCCGCCGGATCCTCGCCTACCGGGCAATCGAGTTCCTCTCCACGCACATCCCGGACCACTCCGGCCCCGGCGAGGAATGCTTGCTCCTCGTCCACGTCCGCCAGGTCGTCGGCCAGGTCCACTACCAGATCTGCACCGACTGTGCCCAAGGCGTCATCACCGCCATCACTCTTGACGAACGCTTCCACAGCACCGGACTGGGCACCCGGGCGCTTTCGCACCTGCACTCCCGCCATCCAGGCCTCGCCTGGCGTAGCACGCTGCGCATGCGCACCACCCGTGATCTGCTGCGCCGGATGCGCATTCCCACGATCACAGCTGACACGCCGTGCCCCCATGCACCCCGGCCGCTGTCTGACCCGACCCCCGCCAGCGGCTGACAACGAACCGTTCAGCAGCCACAGTCCGCGGTAGGAGACGGCCCCCTTGCGCCGGGCGTATCCCACAGGCGACCTCCGGCAATCGCTGCCCCGGTGTTGCGGGGATCTTCGCTCAGCAGGTGCAGATAGTCCGGGTGCGACGCCTTGAAGTCGTCACCGACCAGCTGCGTCGTGCCCGGCCGCATGGCCCGCTTCACCATCCTGGCTGCCAGCAGCTTCCCCGCCTCCGGCTGGCCAAGCACGTAGACCGCGCGCGGATCGTCCCGGCTGACGATGCCGCCCAGGTACGACGGCGTGATCAGCTCGTCGAAGACCCACCGGTGTTCAGCGCTCGACAGCCGGTGGTAATCCACGCCCGGTGCCTGCCTGCGCGCCTGGGTGATGCGGCGGACTGGCTCCGCCAGGGCAGCCGCGCGCTCGATGTCCCGCTGAACCGCCAGCCTGCGGTCCTCACAGTGGAGGTCGCGGTGCAGCCGCTGGTCGGTGTGGGCCAGCTTCCGCCGGAAAACCAGCGTCTCTCTCGCTGACCACGGCCGCATCCACTCGTACACCACCGCCTTCTCCGCCGCCGACCGCCTTCTCCGCCGCCGACCGCCGACCGCCGACCGCCGACCGCCGACCGCCGACCGCCGACGCCAGGCTCCGTCGACGAACTCGTTGTCGTACAGCACCGTGCCGTCGCGCCGTACGACTGTGATGCGGCCGGCCAACTTCTCGGCCTCAATGACCGCGAGGGTCCGCAGCATGCTCTTCGCGCAGGCGTGGTGGTTCTCCCACGACACGTACCGAGGATCGGAGAGGAAGCGGTCCAGGAGACCGAGCTGGCTCAGGGCCTCCGCCGTTGCCACCGCCACCACCTCAATCCGGTGGCGGGCCTGCCGGTACGCGGTCGCCGACGCGCGGAACTCCTCGGCGTCGGCGAGGGCGGACTCGACCACCGCGTCGATCAAGACGGTCAGCCGGCCCAAGAACGCCGACGGTTCGTCCTGCTGCCCCGTCGCTGGGTGGTCGAACGGCCCCTGGCCTGGATGATGAACGCCCGCCGTCACGCACGCGACTACGAGCGGCTCATCCAGTACTCCGAGACCCTACTCACCTGGGCAGCGATCACGCTGATGACCCGCCGCCTCACCCGCGGCCCCAACCCCCTGCCCGGCACGGATCGGGTCCTCCAACCCGCTGGCACCCTCCGTTAGGCAGCCCCGCCGCCGACCATCAGCTCGGCCTCAGCCTCCGCGGCGGTGCCATACACTCGCAGCACGCTGTCCACCCCGGTCGTGCTCAGCATCCGCTGCAGATTCGGCGGCGCACAGGCCAGCCCCAGCACGGACCCGGCCCCCTCCACCCGCCGCCAGGCCCGCAGCAGCACATTCAACCCGGCCGAATCACAGAACGACACCCCGGACAAATCCAGTACCAAACATCGCGACCCCCGGGCGAACTCGTCCAGCAGGTGATTACGGAAGAACCGATCGGCCTGTCATCCCATATCGCCGCTACACCTCACAGTCAGGCACATTCCCGACATGCTCGCGTCAAATGAAGGCTTTGCGGTCATAGCGGACTCTTAGGTCGCAATCACAGGGGTCGAACTTGCCGTAAGCCGGTGCGTTTCAGTTGCCGCTGCCTGCGCCCGAGTCCACTCCGCTCGGGTCGGTGCCCACCCCGCGCGGCATGGTCCCGGGCGCCGGGTAGGCGAGGTGCATGAGCCGAGACTGTTCCCGGCGCATGTGCATGACCGAAGTCAGAACGTAGCCCAGAAGGAGGACGAGTGCCGCGATGGTCATGATCGTGGCAGCGAGTAGCGCCGTGGGGAGGCGTGGCACGGCGCCTGTGCGGACGAACTCGACGACAACCGGGGTTCCAAGGATGATCGCGACAAGGGCGAGCAGGCCCGCGATGGTTGTGTGGACGAGCGAGGGCCGTTCGCGACGCGCGAGGTTGAGGATGAGTCCGAGGATTCGCCAACCGTCCCGGTAGGTGCGGAGCTTACTCTCGCTTCCTGTCGGCCGGCCCGTGTAGTCGACTGGGATCTCTGCTGTGGGGAGTCGGAGGCTCAGCGCGTGAACCGTCATCTCGGTCTCGATTTCGAACTCGCGGGACAGCGCGGGGAAGGACTTGACGAAGCGCCGCGAAAAGACTCGGTAACCGCTGAGCATGTCGGTCACATCGCGCCCGAAAAGGGTCCGCACCGTCGAGGTGAACAGCTTGTTCCCCCCGGAGTGCCAGGTACGGTAGGCGTCGTCGGCGGCCACGCTGCGAGTGCCGACGACTTGATCGTAGGGCCCCTCGAACAACAGGTTGACCATGTCACGTGCCCGTGTCGCGTCGTACGTGTCGTCTCCGTCGATGATGAGCAGGGCGTCGGCGTCGATGTCGGCGAACGCTCGCCGCACGACGTTGCCCTTGCCCTTGTGCGACTCTTCGCGGATGATCGCGCCCGCCTCGCGCGCGATCGCCACTGTGCGGTCTGTCGAGTTGTTGTCGTAGACGTAGATGTCGGCTTCGGGAAGCGCTGCTCTCAGATCCCGTACCACCTTGCCGACGGCAGCTTCCTCGTTGTGGCATGGCACGACGCAGGCGATCGTCGGGCGCACGGGCTCTCCTTGGTCGGGCAGATGGGCTGCTGCGCTCATGGTGCGACACGGGGATGCCGGACGGCCGCAGGCACACCGTGACCGTTATGATCGCTTTCGTGTCGGTTCTCGCCTCCCTGACTCTTCGCATGCGCGATGTCATCAGGGGCGTCTGGCGCGAGGCCGCCATGTTTGGGACCGTCGGAGCACTGGCTTTCGTGCTGGACAACGGCGGCTACACCTTGTTGGTCTTCGGCTTTCCCGGGGGTGGTGGCGGTCCGATGCGTGCCGCGCCCGTTCAGGCGTCAGTGATTGCCACGGGGGTCGCGACAGTCTTTAGCTGGCTCGCGAACCGCTACTGGACATATCGGCAGCGGCATCGGGAGAACGTGGCCCGCGAGCTGGCCTTGTTCGCCTTGGTGAACGTCATTGGCATGGCCATTGCTGCGGGCATGGTTTTTCTGTCCAGGCAGCTGCTCGGGCTCGACTCGGCCCTGAGCGACAACATCGCTCGCGCCTGCGGCTGGGTTCTCGCCACATTGTTCCGGTTCTTCACCTACCGGCGCTACATCTTCATTCCGGCCTGATCATGATTTGGCCTCGCATGGCAGCACACGTGCAGCCCCATCCATCGCTGTTAGCATCCCACTCATGGGGCACATTGGGCATTTCGGTCACCGGTGGCGTCGCACCTGGGTTCTGACAGTCGCTGCTGTGGCCTGTTGCTTGGCCACGATTCTCGTGTTCTCGCCCGGATATCTGAGCCGCGACTCCCTGTACCAGCTCAAGCAGGCCATGGGCATGGAACGCTTGACTGACTGGCACCCACCCGTCATGAGCTTGGCCTGGCGTGCGCTTATCGCTGTGACAGGCACGCCCTCATCCATGGCTGTCCTGCAGGCAGTCATCTTTTGGGCAGCCATATGGGTGATCGCCTGCTGTGTCCAAGATTTCACGGGGAGTCGTTCGCGCGCCTTGGCCGTCCTCGGAGCCGGGGTCCTTCCCCACGTCCTCACCTTCGTCGGCGTGGTATGGAAGGACGTCCACATGGCGTTCGCTCTTCTCGTCACCAGTGCGATCGCGCTCAGCGGCCTGCGCCTGGGAACTGACCGCCGCGCCCTGCGGTGGGCCCTGTTCTCCCTGGGAGTGCTCTTCCTGGTCTATGCCATTCTGGTCCGTAAGAACGCGGTCTTCGCCGCAATTCCGGTCTTCGTGATGCTCGTTCTCGCACTATGGCGCAAACCGCCCCCCCGGATCTGGATTATCGCTACGGCGGCTCTCGTCCTCGGCCTGGTCGCGTCAACTGCCGCTATTTCAGCCGCTGCGCGTCCGGTGAAGACGAGTCAGGTCTCGCAGATCATGCTGGACGACTTGCTTCACGTCTTGAACGTGCAGGAACTGCAGTCGGCGGCCGTGTCACCGAACCTGCGCGAACGCCTCGTGGCCGCGGCAAAGGAGTGCGACCGCATCAACGCTTTGTCGGACACGTATTGGACCTGCTACGGGCGAGGGAAGCACGGACCGTTCACAGCTGTCGCTCATACGGACCAGATCACGTCCTTGTGGGTCAGCGAGATGATCAGGCACGTGCCAGGCTATCTCCAGTATCGACTGGAACTCTTCTCGAAGTTCCTCTTCGAGCCGCGCTACCAATACCACCCCGGAATCGCTGCCAATGACCTGCAACTCGAGCTCCACCACCCCCGACTGGGGCGAGCGCTCCAGACGTACGTCGATGGTGCGGCCAGGGACTTGCCTGTTCTGTTCGCGGGATGGTTCTGGCTCACCATCGCCGTCGTCCTTGCGGTTCGTCCGGGCAGTGGAACCTTCGCAATGCCGGTCCGAGCCCTCGGAATCAGCGCAGCGGCCTATGTGCTCGCCTACCTGCCCATCCTGCCGGTGACGAACTACCGTTACATGTACTGGTCGGCGATCGCCTGCACTGTCGGCGTGCTTCTCTGCCGCCTGGACCGTGGCACGGCCGGCGTACGCGTTGATCCGTCACAGATGGAAGCTCATGGATGTCAGCGCCGCACTCGTCGAGATTACATTGATCTTGACCGTCGGAGCGGTAGCTCTCGATGATGCCGCCGGATATCTTCAGCACAATTGCCAAAATGACTAGAAGGAGAAGGAGAACCATCCCACATCACGTCCAATCTGGAAAGTCCAGAGCGTCAGTGCGTCGAAGGCCACTTCTAAGCTACCCGCTGCGCCACAACTGCGCAGCGGCAGCGGCAGCGGCAGCGGCAGCGCCCGTCCGGGAGGTGGCCGGGAATGGGTCGGGCAAGGTGGCATGAAAAGAGACAATGGTTCTTGGACGCCGCCCAATCAGCGGAAGGTTCTTGTCGCCGCCTCCTTGGTACTTGGAGTTGCGGCAGGCGGCCTTCTCGCTGTAGGCAGCTTCCTCGGGCTCTACGTCCAGCCCACGTCGGACGATTGGTGCGCAGCATGGAGGAGCCGGGAGCTGGGGATTCTTGGGATTGCCAACGAATTCTATGAGATCCAGAATGGGCGTATCACCAATGGAGTAGTCGCGGGAGTCGTCTACGCACACGGGCTGGCAGGTCCGAAGCTCCTTCCGTCCCTACTCGTACTCGCCCTTCCGGTGGGGCTGATCCTTCTCGCGCGCCCTGCACTTCGGCTCCTGGGCTGGGAGGTGCCGCCGTCTCTGACGATCGCGGCTGCCGTCGTGGTCTGCGTGCTGCTCTTCTTCGCCGGCGCCAGCCCCTATCAGGCATTGCTGTGGGCGCCTGCGACCATCTCTCACACATTGCCCAGTGTGCTGGCGGTGTGGAGTTTGCTGGTGGCTCTGGCAGCAGCTCGGCATGGCCGCCTGGCCAGGAGCCTGGCGCTCGTCTTCGCCGTCGTGATGGGCGTCGCGATCGGCACTTTGAGTGAACCCTTTACCGTTGTCAGTGGAGTGCTCACTGCTGGCGCGGGCGCGGTCCTACTGCCCCGCCTGCGATTCCCCAGGACCCGGTTTGTGGTCGCATGGTGCTTCATGTGGTGCGCCGGCTTGGCGATCGGCTTCGTAACCCTCTATACGTCGCCCGGCGCAGCGTGGCGCCGCGCGCAGCAGCCCCAGCAGGAGTCTGCACTGTCGCGCGCCGAGTTGACGGCCACTGTCCGAGACTGGCTGAGTGTCTGGGAGAGCGTCGGGAGCCAGTGGGCGTACGTCGCGGCCGTGGCTGTGGGATTCATGCTCGGCCTTGCCGCGGCCACTGCGGAAAGGCCGGTTCGACCCGCGCCACGTCAACCCGAGGCGTGGAGGGGGGGCGCGCACCATCGCCGTTGGCTGCCTATTCTGCTTCCGGTTTTGCTGGTGGGGATTTCTTCCTTCGGTGTCGTGTTCGGACTGCGTATGGGTTACGGCCCCTCTGGCTGGACCTATGTCCGCACCTGGACGAGTTTCCTGTTCCCGATGCTGCTCTTGCTGTGTGGGTATGGCGCGCTGGCAGGCAAAGCAGTGACCGGATGGCAGCCTTCCGTCCGGCCTCGTCCCGTGGCGTTCGCCACGGCCGTGGTCGCATCCGTCGCGAGCCTGTGGGCCGTGGCCGGTCTCGTCCCCACTGTGAAGGTGATGGCAACGGACACGGTGACCCGTTCGGTCGATTGGGGGCGTCAGGATCTCCTGGTGCGCAAGAAGGCCGCTCAAGGCTCGAGGGTCGTCCCCTACCGCCCCCTTCCCATCGGCGGACTGTCCGAGCCGTACGCAACCCCGGATTACTCCCGGGACTGGGTCGCACGGTGCGTCTCGGGCTACTACAGGGTGGAACGCATTGAGAGGCCTACGCCGTAGCACTCCGCTCGCCACCGCATCCTCACCCGGGAGCAACGGAGGAGCCGTCACGGGTGGCTGCCGAATGAAGAGCTTGGTCCAATGGTCATCCAGGAGGCAAATCGAGCGAAATGAGGAGCCTGTGCCGGATGTCACCGTCGTCGTCATCGTCTACAACGACGCCGAACGCCTGAGCCGCGCAGTGCTGTCGGTACTCCACCAGTCTCTGCGGAATCTGGAAGTGATCATCGCGGACGACTGCTCGACCGACGGCACGCCGGCCGTGGCCCAGGCTCTGCAAGCTGTGGATCCGCGGGTGCGCTACGTCCGGTTGGACAGCAATAGTGGTGGATGCAGTGCACCTCGCAACGCCGGCATGGCAGCCGCGCTGGCGCCGTACGTCATGTTCCTCGACAGCGATGACGATCTGCCCAAGCACGCCTGCAAGTCGATGCTGCTCGTTGCGGAGCGAACCCAGGCTGATTTCGTCACCGGCGAGGTCACGCGGTTCTTTGAGGAGACTCGTACTACCGGACTGTGGTATCCGGCCCTCTTCGACGAGGTCCGGATCGTCGAAGGCATCCGCCAGGCACCCGAGTACTTCCACGACCACCTATCGACGAACAAGCTCTACCGAGCCGACTTCATCACCCGCCACGGCCTGCGATTTCCAGAGGGCATCCACTACGAGGACCAGCTGTTCACGGCCCAGGCCTACACCTTGGCCCGCAGCTTCGCCGTCGTTCCGTGGCCCGTCTATACATGGTGGCTCTCAGCTGACGCGGCCAGCCTGTCCATCTCCTCCAGCCGCCACAAGCTGAAGAACGTGGCTGACCGGATCACCGTGGCCCGTCTCATCGACCGCTTCCTCATCCAAAGTGGCAATGCCGACCTGCGCTCATTCAAGGATGAGAAGTTCCTCCGCCACGACTTGCGCCTCTACCTTGGTGATCTCCCCTTCCGTGGAATGGAGTGGACCGAACAGTTCGCAGAGCTGCTGACGCCTTACCTCGACGAGCTCACCACCGAGGCCATCGGCTCGGTGAGCCGGGAACAGCGCATCTGCCAATATCTGCTGCGCGCCGGCCGCCTCGACGAGGCGATCGAATCCGCCCGAAGTCTCGGCCGCCCAAGGATCGCGCCACGACGGGTGAGCAGAGAATCCGGGCGGACGTACTGGGGACACCCCACACCGAAACATGCCCCCGACGGCAGCCGCGAACTGGACATCAGCGAGTGGCACCTGGACGCACAATCCTTCCTGTCCGCCCCTCTGCGGCACGAGGTGCACGCCCTCGATCCGGCAGGTCGCGTGCTGCGCCTGGTGCTGCGCACATACGACCCGGCGCGGCTGCTCTCCAATCCCGAGAAGGTGACGGCGCAGTTGTGGCTGTCTGCAGGGGACGCGCCGTTGAAGCTCCCGCTCCAGTACATACTGGGCGGAGGAGGCCCGGATGTGTACACCGCCTTCGTCGAGCTTGACCTCCGGCGCATCCCGCTGAGTGCTAAAGGTTTCAAGGGCCGCCGTCACCCCGTTGTAGTCCTCGAACGGCTCGGGATGAAGCGCACCGATGTTGTTCTCGCGCCCCCTGACCTGCTCCCGCTGCGCGCTCATCGAACACTGCACGGCACGCTCGCCGGCCAGGACATTCGCGTGGCATGTGAAGGCAAGGGAGCCGGGCGGCTGGAATTCACCTGGTCACGATCCGGAGCACTCGCCCACGCAGAGACGCTGGTGCCGCGCGTACGGCCATTGCGCCGGAAGGTCCGGCAGTTGCAGCGCAAGCTCACCGGGCCGCGGGCAAAGGCTCTCACCTACCGTGAGCTGCAGAAGTTGCCCGTGGACAACGGACTGGTGGTGTTCGAAGCCCTGGAGGGCCGTGGCTACACCGACAGTCCGCGCTACATCTATGAGGAGATGGTCCGGCGCGGACTGCCGCTGCGCGCCGTCTGGTCGTATTCGGGTGATCGTTCCGCTTTCCCGAAGGGCTTGAACCTGGTCAGGCGCGGCAGCTGGGAGTACGTACGAGCTCTGGCCCGCGCCCGCTACTGGGTGGACTCGCACGGCTTCCCCTCGATCTACCCCAAACGGCCGGGAACCCGCTATCTCCAGACGTGGCACGGCCAGGCGATCAAGCACATGGGCTTCGACGTCCCCGCGCTGCGCCTGGGCAGTCCCGAGCGGCAGCAGAAGCACCGCGACATGATCTCGCGCTGGGACGCCCTCATTTCCCCCAGCGAGGAGTTCGAACGCACCTTCGTCCGGGCGAATGAGTTCACAGGTGAGCTGCTGGCATGCGGACTTCCCCGCAACGACGCGTTGGTTCGCTGCGACGAGCCCGCACAGCTCGAACGAGCGCGGGCCGCCCGAGCCAGGCTTCAGGTCCCGGACGGATGCAAAGTGCTGCTCTACGCACCGACCTTTCGGGACGGGAACAGCTCAGGCGGTTCTATCCGAGTGGACCTGGCCGAATTGGTGGAGAAGACCGCCGATGAGTGGATCGTCGTGGTGCGCCCCCATTACTACGACCGCTTCACCGTGCCACGCGAACTGGGGCACGGTGTGCGCGACGGCCGCACGTTCCCCGACATCAACGATCTGCTGCTCGCGTCGGACGCACTACTCACGGACTACTCGTCGGTGATGTTCGACTACGCGAATCTCAAGCGTCCCATCCTGCTTTTCACCGACGACTACGACGAGTACAGCACCAGTGCTCGCGGCACCTACTACAACCTCCCGGATATCGCCCCCGGCCCCATGCTGACCACCACCCAGGAGCTCGTGGAGGCGCTCCGGGACCTGGAGCAGGTACGTACGAAGTGGACTGACGCATACGCCGGTTTCAACGCCAGGTTCAACGCCCGCGAGACCGGACGGGCCAGTGAAAGCGTCGTCAGCACGTTCTTCGAAGGCGGCAACAGATGATCTCTGGAACGCGGACCATCGGGCATCGCCGAAATCTCTTCCTGGTGGGCATCGATGTCGACTCGATGGGAGGATCACAACGGGTCATGCACACCCTCGCCCAAGGGTTCGCGCAGCGGGGGCACCGCGTCGACCTGATCGGTATCAGACCGAGCGCCGCGCCGTACGAGTTCTTTAGGGCACCGGCCTACCGGCACACTACGCTCTACAACACTCCGTCGGCTCCGGCCTGGCACGCCCAGCGCCTCAGCGAACGGCTCAGCCCTGCTCGGATGCGCATGGCACGCGCCGCCCGGGCCGAGCGAGAGCGGGCGAGGAGGAAGCTGACGCAGCGGTTCGCCGCCGTGGACGACGGTTACGTCATCATCGGTTCCCCCTGGGCGGTGGACTGGCTCGCGTCGGTCGAGTGGCCGCATCTCAAGGGCGTCGGGCAGTACCACGAGTCGTTCATGCAGGCCCAGGGCTCAGCCCACCTGCGCCTGATCCGGCGTCACTATCCGTTGCTGGAGAAGTCGGTCTTCCTCAGTGAGGGGGACGCCGCCGCGTTCCAGCGCGACCGGCTGCCGAACGCCACCGTGATGCCCAACCCGCTGCCCTTCCCGTTCACGGCTCCGGCCCCGTTGGATACCCGGCGGATCGGCGCGGTCGGTCGGTTGGAAGCCGTCAAGCGGCTGGATCGCCTCATCGACGCCTTTGCGGTCGCCTGCGCCGATCTCCCGGGCTGGGAGCTGCACATCTTCGGTGACGGCTCGCAGGAACCGGCTCTGCGCGAGCAGGCCGCGCAGCTCGGGATCGGTGACCGGGTGCGACTCCGCGGGAGCGTGTCGGACATGGTCGCGGCTTACCGGGAACTGGCCGTACTGGCCCTTACGAGTGAGCGCGAAGGACGGCCGATGGCCATCGCGGAGGCGGCTGGCTGCGGAGTGCCGTGCGTGAGCTTCGACTTGTCCGCAGGCGTGCGGGAACTCATCGACGACGGACGTACGGGCACTCTCGTGCGGCCGGGAGACACTGCCGCACTGGCCGACGCCCTGCGCCAGCTTGCCATCGACGACGAGCTACGCCGCCGCTACGGCCTCGCTGCCCAGTCCCGCGTTGCCTCACTTGAGCTGCCCGTCGTACTGAACCAATGGGAGCGCCTGTTCGACGAGATGGACCGCTGACACAAGGAAGCCCGGACAGACCGTCGGCCTGGCGTCCTTGGCCGCCCTGGCCCCGCCACTGACGGACCGCTCGGCCAAGCTCCCTGGACAGCCCGCCTGCAAGGGCAGGAGAGCGCGAACAACACGAGCGCTGCTCCCAGTTCTAGCTTCGAAAAGAAGGCGTGAACAGGGGCTGAGCTTGTACACGAAGCCGAAGCGAAGAAGAGAGCAACACCGGTCACCAGAACGGATCTCGCGCATATGGCAGCAGAAACAAAGCGTAGCTGGCCCGAGGGCAAGGTCTGCGTCATCGTGATCGGTTACAACGATGAGCGGCACATCAGAAGCGCTGTGCTGTCCGCACTGCGCCAGGGCCCGGCCGTTGCCGAGGTCCTTGTGGTCGACGACGCCTCGACCGATGGCACCGACAAGGTGCTAGCTGGTCTCGCACGCCAGCACCCTCTGGTCCGGGTCATGCGCCGCACAGTCAACAGCGGCGGCTGCGGAACCCCCCGCAATGACGGCCTGCGCGAGGCCACCGCCCCCTACGTGATGTTCCTGGACAGCGATGATGAACTCCCGCCCGGCGCGGTCAACGCCCTGCTCGACGCCGCGGTACATCATGGCGTTCCCGTAGTCGCGGGTGCATGCCTGCGTCGCGAGCTGCCCGAGATGCGCGACACCCCCTGGCAGTACTCGCTCTACCAGCGAGCGGCGGTCCACAGCGGTCCCGACGAATTGCCCGCTCTGGTGCGTGACACGTTGTGCGTCAACAAGCTCTACTCTCACACCTTCCTGTCACAGCACGGTGTCTCCTTTCCCGAAGGGGCCTTCCGCTACGAGGACTTCGTGTTCACCGCCCGGCTACTCGCCGCATCGCCCCGCATCGCCACGATTCCCGACATCGTCTACCTCTGGCATGTTCGTCGCTCGGTCGCACACCCGTCCATCTCACTGGCCCGCAGTGGCATCGACAACTGGATCAGCAGGCTGCGCGCGCACCGCAGTGCGGTCGAAGTTTTCGAGTGGGCCGGCCAGAGACACATGGCCCATGCTGCGCGGGTGAAGTTCCTCGACCACGACCTGCGGATGTATGTCCGCGAGCTAGGCACCCACGACAGCAATCACCGCGCCGAGTGGTGGCGGCGCACCCGCGAGCACCTTTCTTCCTTCAATGAGTCTGACTTTCGCGCTGCAGGCGCCCCCGCCCGCTGGCTGGCCAGGGTGGTCACCGGTGCCGATCGCCCACGCGACCTCGAGCGGCTCATTGGACTGGGCAACCGCCCAGCCCGGTTGCTCCCGCCATACGCGTGCGTGAACGGGCGTCCCGTCTGGGCGGCGAACCTGCCCGAGGTCGCACTGGACAGGATTGAGAGCGAGCCGCTCAGCGGACTACCCGTCAACATCGACGTCGAACCGCACATCTGGCGGTGGCCCAGGCACCTGCGAGTCACTGTGTATGAGCTCTACGGACGGCTGGCCGCAGCAGACCCGAAGACCCTGGACATCGAGCTCCGACGCCGAAGCGACGGACGTCTGGGTCTGACCCGCAGCAACGTCCTCAGAAGGCACCATGGACCGGACGGCGCGTCATGGACCACTCAAGTCCTCCTGAACGGCCTGGACACGCTGGCAGACCAACATGCCCACCTTCTTGAGGTATGGGAGGTATGGGCCCGGGTGCGCTGCACCGACGGCTCCTTGCTCTACACCTGCGTCCGTGCCACCGGGTCTGGACTGCGGCGAACGATCATCCTTGGCCGACGCCACGGGGTAATACTGATCCAACCCTACGCGACGGCCGGCGGCTCGCTCTCCCTACGCATTGCACCAGGCCCCGGAGCAGCGGCAGTCGTGGTGACCCGCAGGCTTCGCCGACTGACGAGCAGGAGCCCGGGATAGGCGTCGGCGCATTCGGTCGGTGGTCCAGGCCGCTGTACCGACAGAGCAGTCACACATCTGGAGTCGCCCCCACCGGCCCCAGGGCACGCCCCGCCACCCGCGTATGCCCGACGGCCGGGGCCGACCGAGTACGCCTCGGCTCAGATGTTCGGCCGGGCCAGCTCCGCCACTGACTTCACACTCAGTCAGCCCTCCACGGAAAGTGAGCCAGAACCCCAGATCGGGAGGCACCTGGCCGGCTCTCCCGAATCGAAATACTCACCGGTCGGACAGCACGGGCACCTGTGAGCGTGGCCGGTGGGGTGGCTTAAGGTTTCCGTTCATGCACCGCACTACGCCGCCCCGCCCAGTGAACGTCGAGGCGCTCTTCCCGAAGCTGGGCGCGTTGCGCGGTACGACGACCCGGTTGCACCCGCGGCCGGGACGTCCCGACGCGTCGGTCAGCTCGGTCGGCGGTCCTTTGCTCTGGCCGGCCGACGAACCGTGGCTGGTCTGCACCGAGCCGCACAAGCGCAGTAGCGGATACCGCATCGCGGACATTCATCGCAGTCGTCAGGTGCTCGCGGACGCCTGGGCACGTGACCGGCCCACCGACGAGGAACGGACCCTGCTCGATGAGCTCGGCCGCAGGCACCGCGAGCGGGAGATCGCCGACACCGATCCGATCCCGCTGATCGCCCTGGCCCAACTGTACCGGCGGGACGTGCCCGACCTCCCGCCCGGCCCGGACGGATGCGACCTGCTCCAGGTCCTCTGGTGTCCGTTCGAGGCACATGGCCCCAGCCGCTACGGCTTGGCCCCGCACGTGCGCTGGCGCCACTCCGACCAGGTCGCCGTGCCGCTGGACACTGCGCCGCGGCCGGCGCTGGTCGGCTTCAAGGGCGCGGTCGCCGAACCCTGCGAGCTCCATCCCGAACAGGTCGTCACCTACCCGTACGCCGACTCACTGCCGGCCAGACTGTGGCGAAAGATCGACTCCTGGGAAGATGCGGAGGAGCGCAAGGCGGAACAACGCGGCCTGGACGACGAGCCGGTCACCTATCACCATGACCTGTCGATTCCACAAGGCTGCCGAGTGGGTGGATTCCCCTCCTGGCGCACGACCGGCCCCCACCCGATGAACTGCGAAGCCTGCGCCGCACCGATGATCCTGCTCCTGACCCTCGACAGCTGGGAATGGAGCGGTGCCAATGGCAGCTGGATGCCCCAAGAGGAATGGGACGTCGCCGAGCACCTACGGGACCGCTGCCCCACGCAGCTCACGATCGGCCGAGACGGCCTGCTGAACATCTTCGCCTGCCCCACCGAGCCCGGACACCCACACCGATGGAGCCTCCAATAGGCCGGACAGAGCTTCTCGGACCGGGTGCTGTCACCTCCCGTGAACATCGAACAGAACATCGCGCAGGTGCCTCCCGACCCCGTGAACAACTGACTTCATAACTCGGTTCTGGCACAGATCTTGGGGAGCGGTTGCGGAGTGTTACCCCGATGTTCGACTGCGGGGAATCAGGTTCCGGTGAGACCGCGTACGCCTTGTCGTCCGATGACCAGAACTGACGCTCTCTCAGTTCCTTACGGGCGGCTGCTGGGATCGGTTGTGGACGGTGATGGTGCTAGGCGATGTTTCTCGGATCTCCTGACGCGCGTGAGGGGTTGGGGTCAGGCTGTCTGTATGGGCCGTGGGGATCTAACGAATGCGGAGTGGGAC
>NZ_JBSFUB010000133.1:0-14950 GCF_053591575.1 Streptomyces altiplanensis
GACACGTACGGCGGCATGGCCCGCCACGGCGGCGGTGCCTTCTCCGGCAAGGACCCGTCCAAGGTCGACCGCTCGGCCGCGTACGCGATGCGCTGGGTCGCCAAGAACGTGGTGGCCGCGGGGCTCGCCGCGCGCTGCGAGGTCCAGGTCGCGTACGCGATCGGCAAGGCCGAGCCGGTCGGTCTCTTCGTCGAGACCTTCGGCACCGCCACGGTCGAGGTCGAGAAGATCGAGAACGCCATCGGCGAGGTCTTCGACCTCCGTCCGGCCGCGATCATCCGCGACCTCGACCTGCTGCGTCCGATCTACGCCCAGACCGCCGCCTACGGCCACTTCGGCCGCGAGCTCCCCGACTTCGCCTGGGAGCGCACCGACCGCGTGGACGCCCTGCGCGCGGCTGTGGGGCGGTGAGCTGTGCCGGAGCATCACGGGCGGTGTGCCGCGGCCGAGGGCACCTTGCCCTTCGCCGCCGGCGGGGACATGGGCTCCTTCTCCTTCGAGTTCTTCCCGGCGAAGACCGAGACGGGGGACCGTGCGCTCTGGGAGGTGATCCGCCGGGCCGAGGCGCTGTCCCCCTCGTTCGTCTCGGTCACCTACGGTGCGGGCGGCTCCTCCAGGGCCCGTACGGTCGAGGCCACACGGCGTATCGCGGCCGAGACCACGCTCCGTCCGGTGGCCCACCTCACCGCCGTCGGCCACTCCGTGGCCGAACTGCGGCGGATCGTCGGGCAGTACGCCGACGCCGGCATCCGGGACATCCTCGTGCTGCGCGGTGATCCGCCCGGCGACCCCACCGGCGCGTGGGTCCCGCATCCGCGGGGCCTGACCTACGCGTACGAACTCGTCGAACTCGTGCGCTCACTGGGCGAGTTCACCGTCGGGGTCGCCGCCTTCCCCGAACGGCACCCGCGCTCGGCCGACTGGGAGAGCGAGATCCGGCACTTCGTCGCCAAGTGCCGGGCGGGCGCCGACTACGCGATCACGCAGATGTTCTTCGACGTCGAGGACTACCTGAGGCTGCGCGACCGGGTGGCCGCGGCGGGCTGTGACATTCCGATCATCCCCGAGATCATGCCGGCCACCGACGTCCGTCAGATCAGCCGTTTCGCCGAACTCAGCGGCGCGGCCTTCCCCGAGGAACTCGCGCACCGGCTCGAGGCCGTCCGCGGTGACCGGGACGCCTCGTACCGCGTCGGTGTCGAGCACGCGACGGCCATGGCGTGCCGCCTGCTGGCCGAAGGCGCGCCCGGACTGCACTACATCACGCTCAACCGCTCCTCGGCGGCCTTCGAAACCCATCGCAACGTCCTTGACGCCGTCAGCCCGAGGCGCGGTCTGGCCGTCGGCCGCTGATGTCACGGGCCGTACGGGTGCCGCCGAGCGGCCCGCAACCCGAACTCTGCCACTGCCGAAACGCGAAGCGGCTGTCACCGGCCGCCGAGAGCGACTCCTGGGGGACGCCGTGCGTCTTGTCATCACCGGTTCCATTGCCACCGACCATCTGGCGACGTTCCCCGGAAGGTTCGCCGACCAGCTGATAGCCGATCAGCTCTCCCACATCTCCCTCTCCTTCCTCGTCGACGACCTGGAAGTGCGGCGCGGGGGAGTCGCCGCGAACATCGCTTTCGGCCTCGGCCTGCTGGGGCTGACCCCGTGCCTGGTCGGGTCGGTGGGACCCGACTTCGACGAGTACCGGGTCTGGCTCAAGGAGCACGGGGTCGACACCGAGCACGTGCGGGTGTCCAGCCGGCACCGGACGGCGCGCTTCATGTGCACCACCGATCAGGATCAGAACCAGATCGCCTCCTTCTACGCCGGGGCCATGGCCGAGGCCGCGCGGATCGATCTCTCCGGCGTCGTCGGCGGGACGGGCGGGACGGGCCTGGTGCTGGTGGCCCCCAACGCGCCGGAAGCCATGATCCGGCACACCCGGCAGTGCGCGGAGCTGGGCGTGCCCTTCGCGGCCGATCCCTCCCAGCAGCTCCCCCGGCTGACCCGCGACGAAGTACGACTGCTCGTCTCCGGTGCGCGGTGGCTGTTCACCAACGACTACGAAGCCGCGCTCCTGACCGAACTCAGCGGCTGGACACGGGAGGAGATCCTCTCCCGGGTGGGTGCGTGGATCACCACGCGGGGCGCCCACGGGGTCACCCTCGCGACCGCCGACGGTGCGCAGGAGTCCTTCCCCGCCGTGCCGTCGGCGGCCGTGGCGGACCCCACCGGGGTGGGCGACGCCTTCAGGGCCGGCTTCCTCGCGGGTACGAGCTGGGGGCTCCCGGTCGGCGTGGCGATCCCGCTGGGCTGCGCCATGGCCACCAGGGCATTGGAAACGGTGGGTTCGCAGCAGTACACCGTGTCACCGGCGGACCTGCTGACGCGCGTCGCGGACACGTACGGCGACCAGGTGCGGGACCGCATCGCTCTGTGCCTGGACCTGCCGTCGTGACCGCGGAGGCCGTCGTTCTCCTCTCCCTCGCCGCGTGCGGGACGTACATGAGGCACGTGCGCGGAATCCCCGTCCGCTGGGAGCAGTCCGCGATGACCACGGGCGCGTGGGCGTTTCCGGACCGCGGAGGGGACGCCGAGGAACAGCCGGCCCGTATCCGACAGAGGGAAGAGCGAGCGAGCAGTGCGAGAAACAGGGATGCCTCGTAGGGACACCGTGCTGACGGACCTGGTCCATGAGGGAGTGTCCGTCTGGCTGGGCGGTGTGAGCCGCCGGTCCCTCGCGGACGGAACTCTGAGCCTGCGGACGGCCGGCGGGTGTGTCACCGGAGCCGTGCTGTCCCTGCGTGAGATGGGGCGCGAAATGCGGGACGGCACCGCGTACCAGGAACAGATCGGCCTCCTCGCCGCCCAGGGGGTCTCCGCGGACGAAGCCGTGCGGGCCCTGCACCTCTACGATGCCCGCTGGGCCTGCGACGTGCTGCGGCGGAACTTCACCGCGTCGCGGGGCGCCGACGGCTGGGTGTGCGCGGAGCTGGACCCCCGGTTCGCCGACGATGCCCGCGCCTCGGTCGCCGAGGCGCGCACCGTCGCGCTCGCCGTGAACCGGCCCAACCTGCTGATCACCGTGCCCAGCACTCCTGCGGGCATGACGGTGATCAGCGACTGCGTGGCCGAGGGGATCGGCGTGAACGCCGGTCACATCTACTCGGTCCGGTGCTACGGAGAGGTGGTGGAGGCCTACTTCGAGGGCATGGGACGGGCGCTCGCCGCCGGGCGGGCCGTCACCGCCTGCCTCTCGGTGGCCTCCTTCGAGGCGGCCCGGATGGAGGCAGCGGTGGACGGGTGCCTGGACGAGTTGGAGGACGCGGTCGCCGCGCCGCTGCGCGGCCGGTCGGCGCTGGCCCTCGCCCGGGCGGCCTACCAGCTGTACGAGGAGCGGCTCGGCTCAGGCCGCTGGCGGAAGCTGCGGGCCGCGGGGGCCCGCCCGCAGCGCTTGGCCTGGCCCGGAGCCGGCACACCGGACCCCGCGACGGCGGTCCGTCAGGTGGAGGAACTGGTGGCCTGGAACACCGTCCACACCATGTCGCAGTCGGTCCTTGACGCGGTGGCCCGGCGGGGCCGGCTGCGCGGTGACACCCTGTCCGGGGAGTCCACGGCTTCGAACGAGCTGTTGACGGGCCTGCGGCTGCGGGGTGTCAGCGTCGACCGGACCGCCGAGAAGCTGGCCCGCACGGAGCTCCGGCGAAACGTACGCGACCGGGTGGACCTCGTTGGCTCCGTACGTGACACGTGGCGCCGCACCCAAGGCTGAAGGGCGGTCGCCGGGCGTGCGCTGACCGTTCGGCACACGCCCGGCGACCGCTCAACTCCACTTCTCTTCCCGTCCGTTCAGCGCCGGGGCGCGCTCCTGGAGACCGCCGTGACCGGCCCCCGCCCCGGGAAGGCACATCCGGTCAGCCCGAGCAGCGGCTTCGCCTTGACGGCCGTTTCCTCGAACTCGGCCTCCGCGTCCGACAGCGCGGTGATGGCCCCGCCGATTCCGTACCGTACGCGGCCGGGGGTGATGACGGCCGTACGGATGACGATGCTGAGGTCGGCGGCTCCGGTGAGGGAGAAGTAACCGATCGCCCCCGAGTAGATGCCCCGGGGCCCTCCTTCGAGCCGGTCTATGATCCGCATGGTCCGCTCCTTGGGCGCTCCGGTCATGGAGCCGCCGGGGAACGCGGCGCGTACGCAGCCGACGGCGCCGCTGTCGCGGCGCAGGGTCGCGGTGACGGTGCTGACCAGCTGGTGGACGCCCGCGTACGTCTCGACGCGGAAGATGTCGTCGGCCGCGACCGACCCGACCTCCGAGCACCGGCCCAGATCGTTGCGGACCAGGTCGACGATCATCAGGTTCTCCGCGCGCTCCTTCTCGTCCGTACGGAGTTCCTCCATCAGAGCGGCGTCCTGTGCGGGTGTCTCCCCGCGCGGCCTGGTCCCCTTGATCGGCCGGGACTCGGCGGTGCCGTCGGAGCCGACCCGCAGGAAGCGCTCCGGCGAACTGCTCAGCACCGACAGCTCGCCGAACCGCAGCAGTGCCGCGAACGGGGCCGGAGCGGTATGGCGCAGATACTGGTAGCTCTGCCACGGATCGAGGTCCGCCCGTGCCTCCGCCATGTTGGTGAGGCAGATCTCGTACGACTCACCGGTCCTGATCTCGTCCTGGCAGGAGTCGATGAGGTCCAGGTACTCCTGACGGCTGTGCCGCAGCTCCACCCGCGCACCGACGGCGGGCGGGCCGGGAGCGGGGTCCGGCTCCAGGCCCGCCAGGGCATCGAGCCGGCTCGCCGTCCGGGTCAGCCAGGACCGCGCCGCGTCCCCGGCGGCTGCCGCGTCCCCGGCCGTCGCTTCGTGTCCGGCCGGGCCGGTGCCTTCCTCCGGAGCCAGGGCGAGGAGATACGTGATGCCTTCCCGGTGGTCGAAGACCACGGCGCGGTCGGCGAAAAGCATCGCCGCATCCGGCTCCTCCGAGCGGTGCGCCGGGCGGCCTCCGGGCGCCGGCCTCAGCTCGTATCCCAGGTAGCCGACCCAGCCGAGCGCGAAGCCGAAGGGCAGTTCCGGCACCTGAGTGGCCGTGCCGCGCAGGTCCGCGTCGAGCCAGTCCAGGAATTCGGCGGCGACGATCTCCGTGCCCGTGCGCGACCTGACCTGGACCGTGCCGCTCGACACGTCCGCCGTGGCGATGCGGGCGAGCGGACCGGAGGCGTCACCCATGACGGAGAAGCGGCCGAGGACACCGTCGGTCCTGCTGCTGTCCAGCCAGAAGGCGTGCGAGCCGGCTCCGTACAGGTGCTCGAAGGCGATCTCGTCGCTCCAGCGGGTGCGCAACCGCTTCACGCAGACCTTCAGCCGGCGCTGCGGCGCGGGCCCTTGCGACGGGCCGGACACCGGGCTCCTCCCGGGACGGCCGGCGGCCTGCCGCGCAGAGCCGCCTCCGGAGCCCGGGGTCCACGCCCGCCTCTCCTCGTGGAACTCCTCCACACCGCTCAGTTCCAGGAAATTCCGGAGGAGTCGCATTCCGTGGTCGGTGCCGATCGACTCCGGGTGGAACTGCACACCGTGCAGCGGCCGGTACCGGTGACGCACTCCCATCAGGACGCCGTCGGGGGTCCATGCGGTCGCTTCCAGTTCGTCAGGGAGCCCGGTGACGGCCAGGGAGTGGTACCGGACGGCTTCGAAGGGGGACGGGAGGCCGGCGAAGACGCCCGCTCCCGTGTGCAGTACGGGCGAGACACGGCCATGGCAGGGTTCGGGCGCCAATGTCACACGGCCTCCGCTCGCCAGGGCGATTCCCTGGTGGCCGAGACACACGCCGAGCAGGGGGACCTTCGCGGAACGGATGATGTCCCGGCAGATTCCGAAGTCGGCCGGGCGAGCGGGGTCTCCCGGTCCGGGCGAGATGACCACCCGGTCGAAATCCGCGAGGCAGCCGGGCCGCCAGTGGGCGTCGTCATTGGCGACGACGGTCGGCTCGTGTCCGGAAAGCTGTGCCAGGTAGTCGAAGAGGTTGTAGGTGAACGAGTCGTGGTTGTCGACCAGCAGCGTACGCATCGGTGAGTTCGTCCTCCCTCGGGGCCGCGGTGCGCGAATGCGTGATCGTCAGGCGTGCACGGGCCGGTCCTTCTCCGGCCGTACTCCCACCCGTTCGCGCTGCGCCCCGCGCCGGGCGCCCGAGGCGGCGGCCCGTGCGCCGGTACGGCTGCCCCGCTCTGCCTCGGTGAGGGGCCCCGGGAGCACTTCGAGCAGGGTGTGCTCGATCGGGTCCTGCCCTTCGAGGACGGTGCGGCGCCGCAGGACGCGCAGTTCGCGGCCGCACTCCCCGGCGATTTCCTCCAGGCCGTCCATGTCTCCGCGTTCACAGAAATGCAGCAGCACCGACCCCGTGTCGGTCAGGTGGTGCACTGCTTGCTCCAGATACCTGCGGTGCGTGCGGTATCCGGCATCCACGTACGCGCGTTCATGCACCGACCGGTACGTGTAGTCGACGGGAGCGAGAACGTAGTTGGAGCTCCAGAAGATCCGGTCGAACCGGGCACCGTCGTCGAGCGCGTCGAACAGATCGCTGTGCAGCGCTGTGACGCGGTCGGCGACAGCGTGGCGCTCGGCGTTCAGCCGGGTGTTCTCCACGGCGTTCTCGTTGATGTCCGCCGCCACGGCCGTCCAGCCGGCAAGCGCCGCCTGGACGGCGATCACCCCGGCTCCGCAGCCGATCTCCAGCAGGGACGGCGAACGGGTCCGGGAGTCCGTTCCGGTGAACCCGAGGAAGTCGAGCGCGATGCCGGTCGACGGGGAGTGGACCGGTGCGAATACCTCGTCCAGCAGGTCCCATTCGCGGCCCATCATGGAGAACGTGCGGGGCCGGTCCGGGGCGGTCAGTGACCGCTTGCTGCGTTCCAGTGACTTGAGGTGACTTCGCACGTCGGACATGAATCCTCCGGAACTCGGCCGAGTGGTGGTTTCCTGGCCGCCACTCTTCACGGCTCGCAGCCGCCCCGGAAGGTGACCCGGTGACAGGCCGGCCCACGCGGATGGTGGCTCGGACACCACCCGTCACTTGTGATGTACGACACATTCGGCAACATCTCTGCGGCTTGGGGGAGGTGGCACCTGGGCACAGTGGATGGCCAACGGGTAGGAGCGGAGCTCGTGTTCGTCCCCACGGAGAAGGCATGGAATCGATGAACTCGGCCGAACGGTCAGGTATGAGTGAAATGCTCAGTATTCTCGAACTGCTTGCCGTGGAGGCTCCGTCGACAGAGATCGAAGCCCTCCTCCGACGTGCCCGTGGGGGCGGTGTGGAAGCCGACGTCGTGCCGCAGCTGGAGCGGGCGGAGCGCATGGCCTTCGAGATCCGTGCCCTGTACTCCCGCCGTCAGCAGCGTGAGGCGGAACTGTCCGCGCTGGTGGGCACCGCTCGCGACCTGACTCTTCCGTACGACCTGGACGCCCTGCTGCAGACCATCACCCGGCGCACCCGGACGCTGCTCGGTCTGGACATGTCCTACATAAGCTTCCGCGACACCGCGGCCGGGGACAGCTTCGTGCGCACGGCGGACGGCCACGCGTCGGCGCTCACCGTGGGATACCGCGTCCCGTACTCCTTCGGTCTCGGCGCCGAGGCGATCAAGGAGTCCGTGCCGATGTGGACTCCGGACTACCTGTCGGACGAGCGGATGCGGCACACCGGGGCGCTGGACGAGGTGGTGCGTGCGGAGGGTCTGCGAGCGATCATCGCCGCCCCGCTGAAGTTCGGCGAGGACGCCTTCGGGGTGCTGTACGCCGCGGACCGGAACGTGCGGCACTTCACCATCGGCGAAGTCTCCTTGATGAGTTCGCTGGGGGACATGGCGGCGGTGGCCATCGAGAAGACGCGAACGCTGGAGCGCAGCAACGCCGATGTCGCCATCCTGAAGTCCGGTGCCTCGCGGGACGAGTCCCGGCTGGCGGAGTTCCGCAGGCTGACGGAGCTCCACACCAGGCTCGTGGACCACGCGCTCGCCGGCGGCAGCCTGGACGCCCTTGTCGCCGAGGTGGCGGAGGAGCTCCCGGGCGCGGTGCTGGTACGGGACATGGAGCACCGCCCGCTCTCGGGCGCCGGCGCGATACCCGCGGTCGACGACGCCGAGGTGCTGGCCGCCTGGCGGACCGCCTCGGCAGGACACATGCCGACCGTCCTCGGAACGGGCACCTGGATCGTGCCCGTCACGGTGGGGCACGAGGACCTCGCTGTCGCGCTGCTGCACCCGCGTGAACCGCTGAACGACGCCGACGAGCCGCTGCTGCGGCTGGCCGCCCAGTCCATCGCGGTGCTGCTCCAGGTGCAGCGCGGCGAAGCGGCCGCGGCAAGCCCGTTCCGCGACGAACTGTTCGAGGACCTGCTGGTGGCTCCGCACCGTCCCGCCAAACAGTTCGTCCAGCGTGCTCGCCGCCTGAACATCGATCTCGAACGGCCGCATGTGGTCGTGGTCATCCGCCCGGAAGGAGGCGCGCAGGGCAGAGCGGCCAGCTGGGCGGCCTCGTACGCCCGCCGGATGAACGGACTCAGAAGCATCCAGAACGGCTGCATAGCGCTGTTGCTGCCGGCTGACAACTCCAGTGTCTCCGCCGGGGCGGTGTCCACCGAGCTCAGCCCTCTGCTCGGGCACCCCGTGACGGTCGGCGCGGCCGGTCCGGTCTCCAGTCCCGATCTGATCCAGCAGACCCATCGAGAGGCACTGCGATGCCTTGACGCGCTGGTCTCGCTCGACAACGTCGGCGCGCACGCTTCCCCCGAGGACCTGGGCTTCCTCGGCGTCCTCCTGTCCGACAACCACGATGCCGCGAGTTTCATCAGCGCCACGATCGGGCCGATCCTGGACTACGACGCGCAGCGGACGACGGAGCTCACCAGGACCCTCGACGAGTACTTCGCCGCCGGAGGCAGCCCGACGTACGCGGCGGAGGCCCTGCACGTCCACCCCAACACCGTCTCCCGCCGGCTGGAGCGCATCACCGAACTGCTCGGCGCCGACTGGCTGAAGCCGGAGCGGGCGCTCGAAGTCCAGGTGGCGCTCCGACTGCACCGTACGCATGACGTGCTGCGGCAGAAGCGTGAGAGGACGCGGGCTCAGGCGGACAGGCCGGATCCGTTCGCCGGACGGGCCGACCGCAACGCCGACATGGCGTAGGCACAGGACGCCAGGGTCATGTGGCGGTGCCAGCCCTGGCAGGAGCGGCCTTCGTAGTCCCGCAGACCTATGGTCTCGCCCCGGGTCCGCCAGCCGTCGCCGACCTCATGGATCAGCCGTGTCGTACGCAGCAGGGAGGCCGTTGACGCCGCGTCAAGGCTGGTGAGCCACAACTCGTCCGGCGGGCAGCGGCGTTCGCGCCACACTCCCAGGAGAGTGAGACGGCTGGTCCGCCCCTGGGCGGACGGCTCCACTTCCCGGGAAGAGGGGAGACGCACACCCGCCGTCGCCGTGGCCAGCGGACGTTCCCCCGCCGGTTCGTGACGCCCCTTGCGGGGCAGTACGCAGCGCAGCCGGCGGGCGGGGTCGAGAACGGCGCGCGCCGGAACCACACGTTCGCTGTGGCCGGCCCTCCGGTCCTCGGGGGCGCCGGCGAGCAGGGTCTGCCCGCTGATGCGCACGGCGACGGGGAAGTCCCGTTCGAACAGTCCGGCAAGGTGCCGCTGTTCGTCGGCTCCTCGGGCGTCCATCATGACCAGGCGCTCGGAGTTCCCCCACCGGCGGACGTCGCCGAGCAGACCCGTGAGGCAGTCCTGGGGGGTGGTGGCGCTGAGCTCGTCGGGGGCCTCCGCCCCGGTCCGCCGCCGGTCGTCCCGAAGCCGGGCGCCGGGCAGGCGGAGGCGCCAGCTGACCGGTGCGACCAGCCGCTCCGAGGCGTACCACATGCTGTACGCCCGCTGCCCGTTGACCAGTTGGCCGCCGTCGGGCGAGAAGTGCCGGGACACACCCACCGTGTGCTCACCGGCCTTGGGGATCGACACCGGCATGGCCACCCAGGCCCGGGGGGACTCGTCCTCCTCCAGGAAGGCGGCCAGCGCCTTGCGTACCGGGCTCACGGCCCAGTGGGAACTGCTGACGAAGTGGTGCAGCCGCTGCTCGTCTCCGGGCGTGCCGACCGTCGCCGCGATGTTCGCGATCGACTTGCGGCCTTCGGCGGAGAGCAGGCCGTCCATGTACTGGCGCGCCCGGACGCGCTGGTCGTACCGGCGGAACCCCGCGAACAGGGCGGCACAGAGATCGGTGACGACGTCCTCGCGCCCCACGGCCGGACGGGGCGCGACGCGCGGATGACGGGTGAGCCTCTTGAGGGATGTGTCGTCGGCCATTGCGGCGCCTCCTGGTGCGGGGATGTTCTTCGCCCGCCCACCAGGCTTCCCCCGGCGGCCGCTTCCGGCGAGGTGTGCCGGGCACACCCCGCCGGGGCCGTGAGGTGGCCGGAGCACCGTCATGGGCCGGAAGCCGGTCAGGAACGGGGACAGGACGGCCGTGGGGTGGTGGTCCCGTCACCACCCCGGGGCGGGCCGTGGCACCACCCGCGCCCGGGCATCACGGAACACGCGCCACGGACTGCGCGGCTTGGGACGTGCGTTACGGGAGAGCGTGGAGGAAGGTCAGCAGGGCGGAGACCAGCGCGGCGGGGGCGTCCAGGGGCACGAGATGTCCGGCGTCCGGGATCACGGTGAGCCGCGCTCCGGGAATGGCGGAAGCCAGTTCATGACTTTTGGCCACGGGAATCCAGGTGTCCTCCGCGCCCCAGCACACCATGACCGGAAGGCTGATCTGCGGGTACAGCTCCTGGATCTCGTCCGTGTACCGCTGATCGGCCTGCGCGATCTGCCGGTAGAAGGCGGCTTGGCCGTCCTCGTCCGACCAGGGGGCGACCAGTTGGTCGGACACATCGGAACGCAGCCCCTGAAAACTCGCCGAGCTGACGTATTCGCGGACCAGTGCGCGATGCAGCGAGAGCGGAAGCTGTTCGAACGTTTCGGTGTTCCGCCCCACCAGGCGGAAGAACGGCGAGCCCCACGGAGCCAGGGCGACGGGGTCGACGAGGGCCAGCCCGCGGTAGGCGGCCTTGTGCAGCAGGTGGGCCCTCAGGGCGACGGCGCCGCCGAAGTCGTGCGCGATCACGGCGGGGTCCGACAGCTTCCAGTGCTCCAGCAGTTGGGCGAACACCTCTCCCTGGGCGGCCAGGGAGACGTCCTGCCCCCGGTGCTTCTCGGAGGAGCCGTAGCCCGGCATGTCCCAGACGAACACCTGGTACTGCTGCGCGAGCGCCTGCGCGATTTCCCGCCAGACGAACGAGGAGAAGGGCGTGCCGTGCAGCAGTACGACGGGCTTCCCGTTCTCCGGCCCCTGCCGGTCCCACCGGACCGTGCCGGACGTGCTGCGGAAGCTCTCGTTCAACTGCCAGTCGGTCAATGTCCTCATCCCTTCGGTGTGCGGGTCGCCCCGGCGAGTCCCTTCTGCGGGATCGCCCGGGTGTCCGCCGCCCGTGAAGCGGAACGGCGACATGGCCGCGCAAGGACCTGACCGCACAGGGGTCTTGGCACACCCGGTTGATCTCTGCGGGCAAGCCTCTCATCGGGTACCCGCACGTGCACGCAGGCGTGGATCCCCGGACGGGAGTCGCCGGGCGGCCCCGACGGGGAGGCGGCCGGCCGGTGCTTCAGCGGTCGTGTGTCCGGCGTCAGGCGGCCGGTCCCTCGCCGCTCTGCTGCTGACGGGCGCGGTGGTTGGCGACGTTGAGGCGGTTGCCGCACAGGCCGGGCATGCAGTAACGGCGGCGTCCGGCCTTGCTGGTGTCGACGAACATGCCGTCGCACACCGGTGAGGCGCAGTGCCGGAAGCGGTCATGGCTGAGGGTGTGCAGGACCCCGAGCAGTCCGGCGCCCACGAGGACGGCGAGTTCGTCGGCGACGGAGGCGTGGGGCGCGGTGGTGATGTGCCACTGCCAGCGGCCTTCGGCGTCCCGGAGCAGGGCCGGTCCGGTGGCCGCCCGCCCGACGAGTCTGTTGGCCCCGTCGGCGGCCTCGTCCTCGGAGGTGGCCTCCAGCAGGGCGCGGGTCTCCCGGCGGAGGGCGTGCACCTGGGCGAGGTCGTCGTCGGTCGGCCGGCCGTCCTGGAACTTGGCGTCGAGGTGGAGGCCGTGTTCGTCGAGGAACTGCGCCAGGGCGGCCGGGTCGGGGAGGGCCTCGCCCGTGCTGACGCGTACCGCGGCTGAGGTGTTGACGAGGTCGGTGGCCGCACCCGCCCCCCAAGCGTAATCGGAAAAAAGCATTTTCAAGCCTTACCTCATGCTACGGTAATGGGAGAAAGGCAACTATACCCCTTAGCTTGCAGGGAGGGGGCGGTGCGGGCGTGGGCTGCGACCGCACCGCGTGACGGAAGCACGGCCCTCCGCCGTCCCCAGCGTCCGGGAAGGAATCGCTGCTCATGCACGCTCTCCTCCGTTACGTACTCCTGATCGTCAAGGACGTGGCATACGGCATCAACGCCGGGCACGCGATCAGGCACGGCCTGGAGCCTCCGGCGCCCCGCCACCGGCCCGCCCGCCCCCACGCACCGAAGACGTCGCGCCGCGAACACACCGCGCGGCCCGTGAAGCTCGCGGCACACGACGTGTCGCGGCAGGGGACCTGACGACGCCACGGCGGATCGTCGGCTCCGGCCGGCCGCGACCGCCTTCCAGACCTTCGAAGGAGACCCCCCATGGACACCGGAGCCTTCCTCGCCTACCTCGACGGGCGTCAGTTGCGCTGGCGGCTCACGCTTGACGAGTGCATCGAGGCGGCGGGCCACGACCCCCGGGCGCGGCTGCTGGCCGTCTTCGACGCGCTCCGCGCATGGGCGCGTTCGCCTTCGGGCGGCTTGCGCAGCAGTGCGTTCATCAACGCCCATTTCGAACTGGCCAAGTCACCGGATCCCGGCCGCACGGTGATCGCCCGGCACAAGCGAGCGCTGCGCGGCCGGATGCTCGAACTCGCCGAGACGACCGGTGCGCCCGACCCCGGCCTCCTCGTGGACCAGCTGCTGCTGGTATACGAAGGAGCGGTCGCCAACCACTCCCTGGGCAACGTCGCCGAGCCCGCGGACAAGGCGCACAGCACGGCCCGGCAGCTCATCGCCGCCGCGACACCGCAGCCCATGGACGCCTTCTGGGCCGGCGACGCCGAGAACAGCGGGGACCGCGGCCTCTGATCCGGCCGCCTCCGGGACGCGCACCTGCGCGGGAGAACGGGGACGCCGAGGGGGAGCGCCGCCCATGGCCTGACGAACCCTGACGAACAGGGGTGACGAGCGCCCGTCGCGGGGGGCGCCGCACGGGGAAGGCGAGCTGCCGGGCCGGCAGGCGTCCGGGAGCCCGCTGGTAACCTGGGGGCACGCTTCGACACCGCCGGGGCCCGTACCGAGGGGTACGGGCCCCGGCGCGTTCCGGGCGCCAGACCGAGGAAGGTTTCCCATGAACGCGCAGCCGCCGGCTCCTGGACTCTCGCGTACCGGCAAGCCCCGGCGTGCGACAGCACCGCAGGGCGAACTCTCGACGCTGCAGACGGTGGCCCCGGGCCTGCCGCCGGCCGAGTCCTTCGACGCACTCGGACTGCCGCCGGAGCTGATGAAGACGATGACCGGCCTCGGGGTGAAGGAGCCTTTCCCGATCCAGGCGGCCACCCTGCCCAACGCGCTGGCCGGCCGTGACGTCCTCGGCCGCGCGCGGACCGGCTCCGGCAAGACGCTCGCCTTCGGGCTTGCGCTGCTGGTCCGGACGGCCGGCCTGCGAGCGGAGCCGAAGCGGCCGCTCGCGCTGGTCCTGGTGCCGACCCGGGAGCTCGCGCAGCAGGTGAGCGAGGCGCTGACGCCGTACGCGCAGGCGCTGAACGTGCGCCTGGCGACGGTGGTCGGCGGGCTGTCGATCAACCGGCAGGTGGCGCTGCTGCGGACCGGCGCCGAGGTGGTCGTCGCGACGCCGGGGCGGCTGGCCGACCTGGTGTCGCGCCGGGACTGTCACCTGAACCAGGTGCGGATCACGGTGCTGGACGAGGCGGACCAGATGTGCGACCTGGGGTTCCTGCCACAGGTTTCGGAAATCCTGGACCAGGTCCGCCCCGACGGGCAGCGGCTGCTGTTCTCGGCCACGCTCGACCGCAACGTCGACCAGTTGGTACGGAACTACCTGCACGACCCGGTGCTCGCCTCGCTCGACCGGGTGGCGGGCTCGGTCACCACGATGGAGCACCACGTCCTGAACATCCACGCCGCCGACAAGTACGCGACCGCGACCGAAATCGCCGCGCGGGACGGCCGGGTGCTGATGTTCCTGGACACCAAGGCCGGCGTCGACCAGTTCACCCGTCACTTGCAGGCCAGTGGTGTACGGGCCGCCGCCCTGCACAGCGGGAAGTCGCAGCCGCAGCGCACGCACACGCTCGCCAGGTTCAAGGACGGTGAGATCACCGTGCTGGTGGCCACCAATGTCGCGGCGCGGGGCATTCACATCGACGCACTCGACCTTGTCGTCAACGTCGACCCGCCGGCCGATGCCAAGGACTACCTGCACCGTGGCGGGCGCACGGCACGCGCCGGGGAATCGGGGAACGTGGTCACCCTGGTCACCCCCGGCCAGCGGCGCGATGTGAACCGGATGATGGCCGACGCCCGCATCCGGCCGACTGTCACACAGGTGCGCTCCGGCGAGGAGAAGCTGACCGCCATCACCGGGGCGAAGCGCCCACCGGTCGAAGGGAAGACCGGTGGCAACGCCCCCTTCCGCGGCCTCGGCGCCCGTCCGGGCCGCCCCGCGAAGGAGTCCCGCAAAGCCGCCGAGGCCCGCAAGACGGCGGAAGCCCGCGCGGCGGCCCGGGTGCGCAAGGGCCGCTGACACCGGACGGACCTGCCGCATCGCCGCCGCGGGACACAGGCGCAGGGCGCGGGCCCGTATCGCGGACCCCTGC
>NZ_JBSFUB010000134.1:0-14871 GCF_053591575.1 Streptomyces altiplanensis
CCGCTACGAGAAACGCGCCTACATCTACCTCGGCACCGTCACCCTCGCAACCCTCGTCATCTGGCTCCGAACATGATCCGCGAAACAGTGCCTAGTACTGGATTCCTCTTTCTCTGGGTATATGTCCTGGTGGCGGGGTGATTTGGTGCTCGGGGGCGGGGGCTGGGCGATGGTGTTACGGGCACGGCTGAGCCGTGACGAGAATTAGGAACGGGTCGTGCGTCGACTGTCGCGAGCGCGCAAAGCGCCGCGTGATCTGGTGTTGCGGGCACGGATGGTCGACTTGAGCTGGTCCGGACAGCGTGTCCCGGCCATCGCGAATGAGTTGAGGTGCAGCGCCAAGACGGTCCGCCGCTGGTTGCACCGCTTCAACCGTGTGGGCCTGGACGGGCTGGAGGACCTGGGCGGACAGGGCCGCAAGCGGTGGATCACCGAGGCGGAACGCTCCAGAGTCATCGGCCTGGTCAAACAGTCGCCGCCTGGTCGGCTGACTGTGCAGGCCGACGGAGAGCTGGCCGCGACGGATGAGTCCGGGCCGCCGGAGTGGACCCTCGACGCACTGGCCGCCGAAGGCAGGCGGCTGGGTATCGAGATCGGTCGCAGCCAGGTCCGCCGGATCCTGCTGGCCGAGGGAGTGCGCTGGCGCCGCACCCGGTCCTGGACCCGCCCGATGGCGCGACGGTGGTCTGCGCCGACGAGCTCGGACCGGTGATCCCGCGCACGTTCCCGCCGGCGCCGGGCTGGTCGCCGGACGGTCACCGCATCAAGTCCGAGGTCGACTACGGTCGCGGACCGGAGAAGACCTGGGTCTACGGCGCCTTACGCGTGCGGGACGGACAGCAGGTCACCATGACCGCATCCTCCCGCAACAGTGTCTTCTACCAGCAATTTCTTCAGAAGATCGAGGCGGCCAATCCCACCGGGGACATCTACGTCGTCACCGACAACCTGTCCTCGCACAACAGCCTGTCCACCCGCACCTGGCTGGAGGATCACCCAAGGATCCGGCACGTCTTCATCCCCGTCGGCGCCTGCTGGCTCAACCTCCAGGAAGGCTGGTGGCACATCTTCCGCAAGGCCGCCCTCGCAGGACAGTCATTCGCCGGGCCACCCGAGATCGAACAAGCCACCCGCCTGGCAACATCCCAGCTCAATGCCCGGGCCCGGCCCTGGATATGGGGCAGACCTGCACCACCCACCAGGCGCTTACGCCGCCGGTATCTGTACGTCCTTTGAGGAATCCAGCACTAGCCGCTGCAAGCCCAGCTCTTCCCGCAGTGAGCCGAAGCTGAGCGGATCGGGTAAGGCGTCGTGGAGGCGGACTCGGGTGACATCGAGTGGCGGGAAAAGCGGAGGAAAAATCTCTGCACGCGGCAACCATTCACGGGTCGGTGGCCACTGACAGGGCGTAACCCCGTTCCTCCCCTGTAAGGAAGCCCCGTGGCTGCTCGCTCCCACCGCCGGTCCCTCCGCTCCCGTCGTGCCACCGTCATCTGCGCGGCCGTCGTGGCCGCAGGCGTCGGCGCCGGTGTTGTCGTGATGAACGCCAACGCCGGGACCGTCGATCTGTACCACCAGACGCTCACCGCGGAGGACGGCTGGGCGTCCTCCGGTACGGGGACCACCGGTGGCACGAAGGCCGACGCCGCCCACACCTTCACCGTCTCCACCCGTGCGCAGTTCGTGAAGGCGCTGGGCTCGGTCTCCGACACCACGCCCCGCATCATCAAGGTCAACGGCATGATCGACGCCAACACCGATGACAGCGGAAAGAAGCTGACCTGCGCCGACTACGCCATCGGTACCGGCTACTCGCTGTCGGCCTACCTCAAGGCCTACGACCCGGCCACCTACGGCCGCTCCAAGCTGCCCTCCGGCTCCCAGGAGACGGCACGCGCCGCCGCCCAGGCCAAACAGGGCAAGAACATTGTCTTCAAGGTCCCCGCCAACACGACAATTGTGGGCGTCCCTGGCACGAACGCGGGCCTCACCGGGGCCATGCTCCAGATTCAGAACGTGGACAACGTCATCGTCCGCAACCTGGCCTTCGCCGCCACTGAGGACTGCTTCCCGCAGTGGGACCCGACCGACGGTGACGACGGCAACTGGAACTCCAACTACGACTCGGTGTCCCTGCGCGGCGCGACCCACGTGTGGGCGGACCACAACACGTTCACCGACGCGCCGCACTTCGACAGCGCCAACCCGAAGTACTTCGGCCGCGAGTACCAGATCCACGACGGCGCCCTCGACATCACCAAGGGATCCGACCTGGTGACCGTTTCGCGCAATCAGTTCACCAATCACGACAAGACGATGCTGATCGGCAGCAGCGACACCGACAGTGTCGGCAGGCTGCGCGTCTCCATCCACCACAACGTGTGGAAGGGCATCATGCAGCGCGCCCCGCTGGCCCGCATCGGCCAGATCCACATCTACAACAATTACTACGACGTCACGCCCCTCAACGGGTACACGCCGCAGTACAGCATCAACTCCCGTGCCAAGGCTCAGGTCGTCGCGGAGAACAACTACTGGAAGCTGCCCTCCGGCGCGAAGGCCGCCAAGCTCCTCAGCGGTGACGGCACCGGATCGGTCAAGGGCTCCGGCAACCTCGTCAACGGCACGATGACCGACCTCGTCGCCGCCTACAACGCCGCCTCGTCCAAGGACCTGAAGACCACGGTCAACTGGACCCCGACCCTCACGACGGGCCTGGAGGCCTCGGCGAGCAACCTGCCGACGTCGCTGGCGACGACGACGGGGGCGGGCGTGCTCAAGTAGCACCCGAGACACGCGAGGGCCGGGAGACCACGAGCCCCCTGCCCTCGCGTACCCATGCCGCGCGGTCCGCCGCGCCACGGACTGTGAGGGGCCCGGGATGCGTTCCCGGGCCCCTCACGGTGTCTGCCGGGCAACAGCCCACAGGACGGTTCACGCAGGCCGCATGACCTTGTTCTCGGTGGCCAGAAGCCGGCGGAAATGGTCCACGAGCGGCGCCGGCCGCTACCTGGGGTGCCTCGACGGCTTCGGCCGGGATGACCTCCTTGCGGGTGTTGCACCCGTCGGTCGCGTTGAGCTCCTTGTTCCAGTGCTTGTAGAGGGTCCGGCTGTAGCCCTGGCGATGCTCGGCGACGACGAGGATCCGGTCGAACCGGGCGGCATCTCCTGGGCGAGCTGGACCAGCCGGGCCACGAGCTGGCGGCCGTCGGCGTCGTGGCCGTGGTGTACATGATGCGCGGCAGCTTCAAGCGCCATCACCTGCTCGCCGAAGCCCGTCGCTACCTCTCTTACGTTCCGCGCGGTCGCCCCCACGAGCCGGGCCCGGCCGCCGACGGTCGTCACCAGCCGGGTGCAGCACCACGCGCTGCCCGGCCGTACCGCCTCCATGGCGGCCTGCTGGGTCATCCTCGCGGGCGGGAGAGGGATCTCGACCGAGGCCGGGGAGGGCATGGCCCCGATGGTAGCCGTGGTGCCGCTTTCATCAGCTGAATGTCGCCCGGGCGGGGGGCCGCGTGACGTCGCCGTGACGGCCGGGTGCGAGCCCCGCCCGTTACAGTCACGCGGCAGGGGGGCCGGAGCCACTGTCATTGGCTCCGGCCCGGGCCCCTCCACGTGCTCCCCAGACAGTGCAATGACAGCAGACGATTCGTTCGGCCGGCTCGATGACGGCGATAGAAGCTTACGGTTACCGTCACGCACGCTGCCTGGGACGCAAAGTGCAGCTTGGAGGAGCAGACGTTCAGACGCTCGTCCAGGCGTCGGAGAAGGCTGCCCGTCCAGCGGCATCGTCCGACCTGTGGTCTGCGTGCAGGACGTGCCAGGCGGTGAGCTCGAGGTCTCGGAGCCACAGTTCTCCGATGACCTGTGTTTTGAGGTCGGGAAAATGGTCGGACTCGGCGAGGGCTTGACCGATCACTTCCCCGGCCGCGACGCGCTGGGGCGGGGTCATCTCATCCACGGCCGAGAGGATCTGTCGGGCCAGGGGAGTTCCTTCTCCTGCCAGGGAACGCAGCACCAGGGTCTTGAGGTTGACGGGTAGCAGGTACGCGGTGCCCGAAGACCTCCACAGGTCCGACCAGAAGCGCTCTCCTGCCTTGGTGGGGGCAGGCAGCGCGGCCAGCAACCCGAGAAGATGGCCGGTGGCCGCATAGCCATCGGAGTGGGCAGCTGCGACGACTGCGATGCCGGCGAGGCGCTCCACATCGAGATGGCCGGCTTCGAGATGCGAAGCCAGGCCCAGCTGGTGTTCCAGCTGGTGTGCGAGGGGGGCGGATACGTGGGGGCGGACCTCAGGAAGCATCGGCGATCCTTGCGCGTAGGCGAGCGGAGATGCCCGTTCGGGAGCCCTGATCGTTCCCATGACCAGCCGATCTACTCGGCTTCGGCAGGCCCAATTGGCGGTAGCGTCACCGGGTCCGGTGCTCATATGATGGCGAATCAGCCCAAGCCCGGCGATGTTGGTGTGGGGGGTCGGGACCGATCTCCGATCATGTTGTCCTGGTGAGTCTCCTAGCATGACCGCATGGTTGCCAGTGATGCCCAGGGGTCCCAGGGAGGACGGGAAGCTGTGTCCCGCCACGCCGCTGAAGTCGGATGTAATCACGTCGCCTCAGCGCGTGGAGAACACCGTGAAGACGGCCTGTCCTGCGGATCACAGAGTGGCGATGCAGGGGAGAAGGCTCACTCGGTTGCCGCCCTGGTGGAGCGGGCGGCCGACCTGGCCGAACCGATCAAGCCGAGGTTGCGTGGCTGGTTCCACGCCGGAATGGTCCCCGCCGCACTGATCGCAGGCATCGTGCTCATCTGCCTGGCCCGCACCCCGCAGGTGGCCTTGGCCTGCGCCGTGTACTCGGTCACCGCCTGGCTGCTGTTCGTCACGAGCGCCATCTACCACCGCGGCACCTGGGGGCCGCTCGGCGAGGCTCTTCTGCGACGCCTCGATCATGCCAACATCTTCCTGATCATCGCCGGCACCTGCACCCCCCTGGCCGTGCTTCTCCTCCCGCCGGATCAGCGGTCCCTGCTGCTGTGGATCGTGTGGGCGGGCGCGTTGGCCGGCATCGTGTTCCGGGTCCTGTGGGTCGGAGCTCCGCGCTGGCTGTACACCCCGTGCTATCTGGCCCTGGGTTGGGCACCGGTGTACTACCTGCCCGACTTCCTGCACACCGGCGGAGCTGCCGTACTCGTCCTGATCGTGGCCGGTGGTCTCCTCTACAGCGCGGGCGCGATCGTCTACGCTCTCCAGCGCCCTGACCCCTCGCCCCGCTGGTTCGGCTTCCACGAGGTGTTCCACGCCCTGACCGTGGCAGCCTCCACCGCGCACTACATCGCCATCTCGCTGGCCGCGTACTGATCGCGACAGCGCTCCTGCGCGCGCCGCTCGTCACACACGTAGCCGTTGCGCCAATTCGCGACGGGTCGGGCGACCGCCGAGGCATCGCACCACGCACGGAAGCCGTCCTCCCTCCGCCTGCAAGTTGGCTGCTCTCCGGGGTGTGACGTCCCGTAGGCAGGTAAGGAGGGAGGAGCGGGAGGAAGACGAGACAGCAGTCTCCAGCAGACTTGTGACAGAGGGAGCCCCATGTTCGAGGCGGAAGACCTAAGGAGTGGCGCGGCCACAATGTGATCGATCACCAACGGCACAAGATCGGCCTCCTGGAGGCGGTCTACGTTGACACGGCCACAGACCAGCCCGCGTTCGCGACGGTCACGGTCGGCCTGCCGACCCGCCACCGGCTGGTGTTCGTCCCCCTGAACGGCGCGACGGTAGGTCCCGATCATCTGAAGGTCGCCTACGGCAAGAAGCAGGTCAGGGAAGCGCCCTCGATCGGCACGGACGGCGAACTGCTCGCCGAGGACGAGGAGACGGTCTTCGCGCACTACGAACTCGCCTACCGAACGGGTCGGGCGGCGAACGTCGCCTCGCCCGCCGCTGATGCCCCACCAACTTCCCCCACCATGAGGTGGCACGGATGGCTCTCTTCCTCCTGCTGGTCATTGTGGCCATCGTGCCCGGCGTCATCGGATTGGTGGCGAAGGGCCTGTTCTCCCTGCTGGTCATCGGTGTGGTGGTTCTGGTCGCCGACTTTGTCCTCCTCGGCTTGCGCCTGGGCCGCCGCCGCAGGCGCCTGCCCCGGTGACGCGGTCACCCGGGGCAAAGCACCCCGCTTGCCCGCCCAAGCGCCGCTGAAGCGGGCTACCGGAGTGGTCCTCGAGTCATTGCCCGGAGGTGGTCCGCCCCGTCTGCGACGGGGCGGAGGCGTCGGCGAGGTCGGCTCCGGTGTCGGCGTCCCGTCGGGAGTGGCCGGTGCCGTGCCAGTCCAGGCACATGACGGTCGCGTCGTCCTGCAGATGGCCGTCGTTGGCGTCGATGATCGCTGCGATGAGGGTACGGGCGGCCTCGCGAGGATGCAGCGCTCGGGTGCGCACGATGAGGTCGGACAGATCGAGGCTGTTGGCGTTGCGCTCCAGCATGCCGTCGGTCAGCATCACCAGCCGGTCGCCCGGCCTCAGGTCCAGTGACTGGACCCGGTAGGTGTGAGGGGTGTGGAAGCCGAACGGCATGTCGACCTTCGGAGTGATCTCCCGCACCTGTCCGTTCCGCATCCGCAGTGGCCAGGGGTGCCCGGCGTTGATGAACTCGGTCCTGCCGTCGATCAGGCTGATGCGCAGGAGCTGGCCGGTGACGTAGCCGTGGCGGCCGTGCTCGCGCATGGCCTGGTCGGCCTGGCGGGCCTGTTCGGCAAGGTCGGCACCGGCCCGCCGTGCCCGGCGCAGGGCGCTCACCAGGAGGGTGGCCAGCAAGGCGGCGTCGACGTCGTGCCCCATGGCATCGGTGACGGAGAGCTGGACCGTGTCCCGGTCGATGACGTAGTCGAAGGTGTCACCCCCGACGTGGTCGGCCGGTTCCAGCGCCCCGGCCACCGCGAACTGGGCGGCCTCGCACGCCAGCGACGCCGGGAGCAACCGGTGCTGGATCTCCGCGGCCAGGCTCAGCGGGTTGGTCCGGCGGCCCCACTGGTACACATCGGTGAAGGACCGGTTCGCGATGACGATGTACGCCAGGGCGTGCGCGGTCTCGCCGATCTCCCGCATCGCCTCCGCGTCCGGCTCTGCCGGCAGGAACAGTTCCAGGACCCCGATGGCGTCCCCGCGGTTGGTCACCGGCGCGACGATCCGCACCAGCGCGCCCTTGCCCTTTACCTCCACGCCCGGCCGTTGGGTGCGGATCACGTCGTCGTACAGAGTGCCCCGCAGCCTGATGCGCCGGGCGGGTTCATCGGTGTCGACGCTGCCCGCCGCCCCCATCCGCACGACCGAACCACCGGTGAAGTCGGTGATGAGGAACGATACCGACGCGGCCCCGAGCTGCTCCTTGAGCATGCGCGCGACAACATCGAGCGACTCCACGGGCGCCGCGGTCTCAGCCGCCGCCAGCGTCCCCGCCAAGGTCATCGGCCTGCTCTGGTCACCCTCGTTCTCGGGAATACGACCGGTGGGCCCGCCGTCCCCGTCAGGACCGCATACGGTCACGGTGACTCCTCGCTGCTCGCTGGTGTTCAGGGCCCCGGCCCGGGGTACGCAAGGGGCCGAGCCCGGTGCCGGGCAGACGTCATTGCACCACAGAGCCCCTGAACGGATGCGCCTGTCGGTTAACCGCCCATCAAACGGCCCGGCTCATGCCGAGCGCTTGTTGCATCAGTACAACACCGGCATCACTTCCCGCACCGCCGACATGACGGCCGGGTCGACCACCCGGCAGGTCACCTTCAAGAACACCTGGAGCTGGAACGACTGCTGGACCGTCGCCGTCCCGGTCCCTCTGGACAAGGGGGCGAACACCGTGTCGCTCACGAACGCGGGCGCCCGGGCGCTCGACATCGACTCGATCCCCCTGGCGCCGGTGCGAGCTTGCTGACGCCTGCCGACGCCTCCGGCTGCCCGTGGCTGGGGCACAGGCAGCCCCGTGGGCGTCTTCCTGCGAAAAGCGGCCAAGGGCACGCCGGGGAACAATGGGAAGGGTGGGAAGCCGGCAGGGCTGTGCGCGCGGCCCTGGAAGAGATGCCGATACGCACGGGCCGTATCCGGCCTGACCGCACCCTGGGGGTGATCGGCGAGTGAGCGGAAGTGAGCAGAGCGCCCCGGGGACCGAGCAGCCGGAGCACACCGCCGTGCTCGTGGTCGATCCCGGCGGGATGATCCGGGGAGGCGCCGCCAACGCCGTGGCGTTGATCGGGGTTCCTGTCAGGGGGGCTACGGGCGCGAGCGTCCCGGACCTCTTCGCCGAGCCGGGGGTCTGGCACGACCTGCGCGGGCGCACGCCCGAACCATCCTTCACCTCCGCGCGGGCCACGCTTCGGCGCGGCAGACCTGAAGACCGTGGTTGATGAGGCTCTTCCACTCTGATAGGCGGTGGTAACGGGTGGATCGTCACCAGCCGAACTCTCGTCAGGTCACGGCTCCTGGTCCAGCTGTGCGGAGTCTGGCAGCGGCTTCAGCGGGTGTGTCGTAGTAGCCGGGTCGAGCCAGGAGGACCGAGCTGAAGTAGTAGCCCTGTTCTTCGCCGGGTTCGTCATCCGCTTCGAAGGGGCGCCAGAAGCTGAGAAGAAGGTCTGGTGCGATGAAGGAGGCCGGGTCGTCCTCGGCCTCGGTGATCGTGGCGAGCCCTCGCAGCAGTGTTGCCGCAGCTGCCCGTTCTCGGTCCTGAGCCGTTTGATCTCTTGTCAGGGGAGAAGCAGGTCGGTGTGCCCGCTGGCGGTGGAGACTCGCCTTCCGCTCTGCTGGTCCTGGTGGCCCACCGTTCCAGGTCGCTCACCGGCTTTTGCAGCAGCGTGCGCCGACGAGACTGCGCGGTCGCGCGGCTCTCCAGGTGCATCGCCTTCGCCAGGTCGGCGTGCGAGACGTCCTGGGCAGCAGGCTGGCGCAGGGAAGCGTCCCGTACGGCAGCCAGCCGCTCCAGCAGGCCGGTGGTGCCGTCAATGGCCGCCACGCACTCGGCGGCGCTCGCGCGGCCCCTGCGCTGCAGCGCCAGGCCGTGCAACACGGTGGCGAGCAGCGCGGTCCAGCCGCTCGCCGTCGCTGCCGAGCGCGGCGACGTCCTCGGCGGCAAGCGGGACCACGAGCTGCTCCTGGTGGTCGTCGGGGTGCGCGGAGCCGGTGCTCACCGCGGTCTCCTTCCTCGGGTGAATCGGTCAGCGGTCGACGACGGTCCAGCCCTGGCCGGGCCTGTTGCGGAGGAAGCATCCCCAGGGGATGCAGCGGCCCGCCACAATGTCAAGCGAGCCAGCCCTGCGTGGTCGTGATGCGATTCCCGTTGAAATGCTGTCAGTGCGCCACTTCAGATCATGGTGAGCTGTTCGTGCTCGGGCAGGTCGAGGTGGAGGATCCGGCCCTGAGGCAGGACGGCGGCGAGTTCGCGCGCCTCGTGGGCGCTGCGGACCAAGACCAGCTCCTCCGCGAGTGTGGGGCAGGCGGCGACCAGGCCGGGGCAAGGCCGCACGGTCCCGTACAGTGTCCGCCGCTTGTCGGCCACGCGAACCGGAACACCGCGGGCGTACTGCGGCCACATCACCGGCTTCTCCGGGACCTCCCCCCGCAGACTCGACTCGCGCCAGGCGTACTCGGCGACGACGGCGAACAGCTCGGTCTGCTGCGGCGGCAGCCGGCCCCACCACACCCGCGCCACCTCCAGCGACTGACGCTCCCTCTCTTCCCGCTCGGCCTGCTCGCGGGCCACACGCGCCTCGCGCTCCACCCTCTCCTGCTCCCGGCGAGCATCCTCCTCCGCCCACCGGCGCCGTGCCTCCCCCGGGCGCAGACGCGCTTCTTCTTGCTGCAGTCGTCGACGCTCAGCCTCCTCGGCCTTCCGCGCCCGCTCCTCCAACTCCTGGCGGCGCCGCTTTGCGGCCTCCTCCTGCTCCTTCTGCCGAGCCTCCCGCTCCACCCGCGCGGCATCCTGCCGCTGCCGCATCACCTCGTGCTTGCCCTATTCAGCGATCGACTTCCGCGACGTCCACCACCGATCCCGGCGGAACCGCCGCTGCTCACCGTCGACCATCCGGTACACCCGCCGGTACCGGGGCAGCACCTCGGCGGGAACGAGCTGCTCCTCCAGCGCCCACCGCCGCCTCCACAGAAGTTGTGCCAGAGCTTGAGAACGGGCAGCAGGTGTCCACTACTTCGGGAGGTGTCGGCGCAGAGCGCTGTTCGATTCCCGGTCCAGCCGGTTGGTTGCAGACGGGCTGCTCGATTCCACCGTTGTCACCGGACGTGGGCCAGCAGGGTGCGCAGGATGGCCTCGGCGTGTGTCCAGAGCAAGGATCCCGCGGCGGCGGGGAGCAGGTGTCGGGTCGCCGTCGGGATCATCCGGGTGAGCGATTCACCTAGATCCGGGGAGTGGACCGGGCTGGTGTCCTGCTGTCCGTACCAGAGGTCGACCGGGACGGCGATGTTGGTGGGGTCGAACGGCCAGCGGCCCATCGCCAGGACGGTGTCGCGGGCGTAGCCCGCTGGGCCCTGGCTGAAGGCCTCGTCCATCGCGCGCCGGAAGGCGTGCTGGAAGACCGGGTCGGTGTAGACCGCACGATCTGCCTCGGAGCTCGTCGTGATGATCAGATCCCACAGTGTGGTGGCGCTGCCGAAGCCGGCGAAGGAGGCCTCAGCGGCGCCGGGGTCGGCCGCGACGGCGTCCACCATGTCCCTCACCTGCGGGTTCAGCGAGTGAGCGAAGCGAGGATGGGCGAGTTCGTCGCTACCGGACACCACGGCCACCGCGTTCACCAGGCCGTCTGCCGCCAGGGCGAGGGCGAACGGTGCCCCCTGCGAGAACCCCACTGCCGACGGCGTGCGCAGGTCCCGCTCCTGGATGAGGTGCCGGATGTCGATGGCCCAGTTGGTCAGGGTCCGGCCGGGGGCCGGGTCGGAGGCTCCGAGGCCGGGCCGGTCCACGCTGACGAGCCGGACACCTGCTGCGTCGATGACGCCGCCGCCGAAAGCGAGCCGCCTGCTGGTGGCCGCCCCCGGGCACAGCAGCACCGGGGTGCCATCGGCCGGTCCCCATTCCGCCCAGCCCAGGAGCCGACCATCCGGCAACTGGATCTGTCCGAGCCGCGCTGGTTCCCACACGCCGTAGTCCATGATCCGCATTGTCCCGTGCCCGCCTCTTCCCGGTTGCCGTCACCCAGCGGCCGCGGCAGCGAAGGAGAGAACAGCGCTCGGCACTGCGGAACCCATGCTGTTCGAATCGACGGCCACGCTTCAGTGCCTCCCGAAGTAGTGAGTCCTTCTCGCATGATGCTCCGTCACTGCATCACGAAAATCTTGGCAGACCCTCTCCATGACGCCGCCGCACGCGAAGACCTGGTCCCAGCGCGGCCGGACCCCGGTAGTACGGGTGCGGCGCCGATCCCGCAGACGGATTTCCATCGCGGCGCTGACCTGCTGCAAACCCGGCCACCGGTCGAGGCTGATCTACCGGCCGCCCAGGGACAACGACCGCCGCGACGGTCGCAAGAGTTTTTCCTGGCGCGACTACCGGGACCTGCTGAGCGCCGCACACCAGCAGCTCGGCGGCCCCATCGTGCTCGTCTGGGCCAACCTCAACGCCCACAAGGTCGCCGGGCTACGGGAGTTCGCCGCCTCCCGGGACTGGCTGACCACCTACTACCTGCCGCCCTACGCACCCGACATCAAGCCCGCCGAAGGAATCTGGTCACTCCTGCGGCGCAGCTGGCTCTCCAACGTCGCCTTCAGCACCCCCGAACACCTCGCCCGGACCGTCCGGCGCGGCCTGCGGCACACCCAGTACCGCAGTCACCTCATAAACGGCTGCCTCGCCGAGACCGGCCTGACCCTCAGACCCGCCTGAACAACCCAGCGACACACGAGTTCAACCTCAGTAACCCTTCTGTTGGGAGTTCTTCACCACCATGGGGGGAAGTTTTTCGGTACCCGAGTCGTCTACGGACCGTGTCACCGGGGGACGGCCTATCTGCGTCCACTCGGCAAACCACCAGACGCCAGTGACCACAGCTCCCCACACCAGCCCGCTGAGTGGAGCCGTCCGCCATGACGCGCCCTCGCCCCAATGCTCGACGCCTGTCAACACCACCCAGCTGATCACAAGTACAACAGCCGTACGAACACGTCGATGCCTGAACATGTCACTTGCCTACCCCCTACGCGTGCGCTAAACGGAAGCCGCGCTCGGTCGGTTCAGAAATAGGGGGCGGTTACCTGCCTTGCTGCATACAAGTGCCAATACCGGTCAGGCGAGTGGAGGAGCATCCAGCTACGCGAATGGAGGCACGACGATGGACTGGCGTTACAAAGCCGCTTGTCGGCGGGAAGACCCGGACCTGTTCTTCCCCATCGGCACTGGGGGCCCGGCCTTGCTTCAGATTGAGGAGGCGAAGGCAGTATGCCGCCGTTGCCCGGTTCTGGACGACTGCCTGAAATGGGCCCTTGACGGAGGTCTGGACATGGGCGTGTGCGGCGGTCTGACGGAAGATGAGCGGCGTGCTGTCAAGCGACGGACGACCAGGGCGGCTCGAGCCCGGATGGAAGGCTGATCTCGCCGGCGTTCCGTATTGCTGGAGGCATCCCTGCCCCCTGATCGTGCTCAGCCCAGCGGGCGCAGCATCGCCGGCCGCTGTGGTGCAGTCCGACCCAAGCCCCGTCGACGCTCGGACGGGTGCGTTCATGCGGGAGTTCCGCCACCCCCCTCTCTCTGGCCAGTTGCCGGTGAAGGAGGACGTGCGGGCGGAGCAGCGGGCGGCCACGCGGCAGGCGCTGGGCACCCATGGAGGAAAGCGTAGGCGTTCTCCGTCGCCCTGGAGTGGGACGACTGCTGGCTGCGGCCCTCAAGCTGCTGACCGGTTCGATCCGAGACGCTCCCGACTCCTGGAGCCTTCACATACGAACGCTTCACCGGTGCGCTCTGACGCCACTGAAGTTTGAGAAAGCGGCGGCTGGCTTGCCGAGCTCCGCTTCCGCTTCCGCGTCGATCACCTTCTCGACCACATCGACGCGAACAGCGGCATCACAGCCGCCGGCCTTGGCACCCTCGACCCGACCGCCCTCCCTCCGGCTATGCCCTTCAGGTCACGTTGGGCCGCTGGATGCGCTCGTCTGCTCGAGGCGCCTGGCCCGAGGTCCCGAGCATGCAGTCTTGCTGCGCATCACTACGGCCAGGATGTAGCGACCGCAGATCCGATATCCGTGTCTTATGGGCGCAACGCCGCCGCCTCCGAGTGCACAGTTTTCATTCACGGCGCGGGCACGGGGGGCGGCCGGGCGTACCTTCACTGCCACCTTATGGGTTTGTGCCGGGTGGGTTCAGGCGTCCGGGGCTTACGCCCCGAGTCGCCCTCTCCGGGCAGTCGGCCCTCGTGGAGCGTCTTCAGCAGGTATTGCGGCTTCATGTTGTCGGCGGCGGTGCGGTCGAGGTGTGAGGCGTTCGTTTCACCGTGAATCAGCGGAACGCGGATCGGGAGGTCCGACGGTTTGATCGGCCTGCTGCGCGTAGGGGCTCGTGACGAGCCGGTGGGGCGCTGAGTCATGTGAACGGTGGCACGGCGGATCTGTGGATGAGGTTCGGGGCGCCAGCTTGTCGTCGACGCGTGAGGGGCGTCTGGCGCAGCGCGTCCGCTGTAGCGGTGAAGGGCTACGTGGGAGCGGAGATGGTCCGATGACCGGCAAACTGGCTGGATTGGGGAGAGTTGTCCGGTCAATTAAAGGTTTTTCCTTTTTGAGTCCGATGGTGGGAGAAATCTATTCTTGAATTGAGGGGGGTGGAATGAGGAAACGTTTGGCGAGCTTGGCGGTGGTGGCCGGTGCGATGGTGGCGACAACGCTCGGTACCTCCGTTGAGGCGCAGGCGCAGGTCCTGTGTCCCAGCAATTCCATCTGCCTGTGGACGGGCCAGTACCACACAGGCATCCGTTACGTGTGGACGGGTGGTTACCGGGACCTGCCCAGCAACTTCACGGACCACGCGGGTTCCTTTGGGCCACTGGCAAGAGATCTGTCGTCCGGTGAGCAGGGGTGACTATGCAGATTTTTACCTGAGGGGGTTCGGCGGAAAGATGGACGCAGTGGGTGACAACTGCTGACGCGGCCTGACCTCGTGCGAGTGCCAGAGAGTGAGACTGTCCAGAGGAGGGTCACAGGTCAGCGCGTTTCGGTGGGGGTACGGATGTCCCGGCAGACCGTGCACAAAATCCGCACTGGAGGAAAGGCCGACCGCTTCGAACCGTAGAAGTAGGCGCGTCCGGGACTGCTGACACCAGCCCCGGACACCACCCCAGCATCAGCGACCCGACGTCCCGCAAGCTCCATGCGGGGCGCCGCTCGTCGAGGTCCGGAGACGAACTGGCCACTGGCTGGTCATCGCCCCGCACTTCCGTCGTTCTGTATCGACCAATGGTGTGGCCAGGGCCTGTCACCACGTTATGGCTGACATGATGAGCCGGTTGTCTGGGCAGGGCACCGAGGGTGGTTCCATACGGGATGCCCCCTCAAGGTGTCCTGCGGATGAGGAGTGACAGGTGCCGGTGGAGCGGCTGGTGATTACGCCGGCGGTGGTGGAGCGGGACGCGGTGCTGGCGTTGGCCGGTGAGCTGGACCTGGGGGGCGAAGCGGTGCTGGCCCGGGCGGTCAGCGAGATACTTGACGCCGGTTACCGCCGGGTGGTGCTGGACTGCGCGGACGTCTCGTTCTGCGATTCACGCGGTTTCAACGCGCTGCTCGCGGCTCGTCAGGCCGTTCATGGCGCCGGCGCGGTTCTGGCCCTGGCCGCGGTCCCGGAGCGCCTTCAGCACCTGCTGACGCTGGTGGGGGCAGAGGAGATCTTCACCATCGCCTCCACCG
>NZ_JBSFUB010000135.1:0-14821 GCF_053591575.1 Streptomyces altiplanensis
CCGCCCTGGCGGTGGGTACGCGATTGAGGAGCGCGTGGGGGAGGAACACTGCCCGGGGTGGTGCGCGCGTGGGGCCGGGCGGAGGCGATCTCCAGCCCGGGAGAGTCCCGGGAGAGTCTGGGGAGAGTGAGGGCAGACGTTCCTTGCCTGGTCTTCGAGGCGTTGTTCGACGCCGGGGCCCGAGGCCGCCTCGCCGCCGGGGCCGATACCGGCCCCATGGTTGGGGGTGGTGCTTACCGGACGCGGCCCGCGCCCGCCCCCCGCGCCACATCACGGTCCGCCCGCACCGCGCTGTCGACCGGGCCGTGCAGGGAGGGCTTCCAGCCGACGTCGCCGGTCAGGTCGCGTTCGCTGCCGGAGTTGTAGGCGTTGTGGATCGCCAACAGGTCGACCGGGAAGCCGTTGAAGGAAGTCCCGCTCTGGTGCAGGGCGGTACCGTTCCAGCTCTTCACCAGATCCGCCGCCTCGACGTGGCCCGGCGTGGTGAAGGAGTTGTTCTCCGCGTAGATCGCCGACTCGGTGGAGACCCCGATCGAGTACCGGTAGTCGTGGGCATCGGCCGGAACGACGTACCGGTTGTTGTACAGATGCACTTGGCCGTAGCGGACGCGCGGGGCGCGCTGTACGACGCCTTGGAACTCGTTGTGGTGCAGGGTGACGCGCAGCCTGCCGCGGTCGCCGGCCGCGGAGTCACTGTTGCCGATCAGCATGGCCTTGTCGTGGTCGGCGAACCGGCTCCAGGAGACGGTCACCAGGTCCGATTCCTGGGTGATGTCCAACAGGCCGTCGTGGCGCAGGTAGTTGCGCCCGAAGTACGTCGGCTCGTCCTCATCGGGGTGGCCCTTGTCGCTGGCGGTGATGTGGTCGATCCACACATGGGAGGCGCCGCGCAGCCAGATGGTGTCGTACGCGGCCTTCCAGTCGCCGAGGCCCCCGGTGTTGGGCTGCCAGACGGGGAAGCAGTCGAAGGCGTCACGCAGTTCGAGGTTGCGGACGATGACGTTGGCCGCGTTTTCGATCCGCAGACTGGCTCCCTTGAGTACGGCGCCGGAACCGAGTCCGACGATCGTGGTGTTGGAGCCGACCGGGAGCTCCACCCGCTCGGCCTGGCGCGCGGCCGACGCCTTCCGGGCCTCCTCCTGCGGACCGGCCGGCTTGGCGGAGCCCCAGGTGCGCGGGTCGTAAGCGGCCAGGTACTCCTTCAGGTCGTAGCCGCCGGTGGCGTAGTCGGCGCAGTCCAGGCGGCGGCCCTCGGCGTCGGTGTTGGCGTCGACAGCCCCGGCGACTTTGATGATCTTCGGGGCGCTGCTGCCGCCGTCCAGGGCACGGACCAGCTCCGCCCGGTTGCGCACGGTGAACACATGGTCCTCGTCGGCCGCGGCGCCCCCGCTGGTGCCGCCCTGCGCGGCCGCCCAGCCGTCGTTGGGCGCGAGCGTCTCGCGGCTGATGTCACGGGTCTCGGCGGAGGCGGAGGCGGTGGCGCCGGCGCCACCGCCGACCAACAGGGCCCCCACCGCGGCGAGGCGGAGCGCTGTACAGAGGGTGGGTACGGACGTCATCCACGTCTCCCGGATCGTGTATCGCGTCTCATATATGACGCATGAAGTACGACGCCATGAAGCTAGGGAGGCGTCACGTATTTCGTCAACTCTTCTGACAAATTAATTCCGATCAACCGGCAGTCCGGACCGGCCGGGAACAGTCCGGTCCAGCACCTCACCGTGCACCACTGAACACAGCCCTCATGCGTAGGCAGACCTGGGCAGATCCTCATAGTTCCGTCTGCCTGATGCGGACAGCCGTCTCCCCAGCTCGGCTGCTTCGCGCCCTGCGGCAGGGTTCACCCTCCGCAAAGGAGGCGGAACCACATCCACCCACTCCCCTGCACGGCCACCCCCCACTCGCCCGCCGCGTCGGGGCGCTCCGCGACCGGGAGGGCCCTCAGGCACCTGCGGGCCTCAAGGCCGGAGCCGGGGCAGGGACTTCATCGAGCCGCGATGCCGCTTGCGGCTGTTGCCGTCCGTGTCCGGAAGCGGCGCCGGTACTCGGTCGGTGTCGTGTCGAGTCTGCGGCGGAAGGCCCTGACCAGGGTGTCGACGGTGCCGAATCCGCAGGCGGAGGCGACCCGTTCCAGGGTGGCGTCGGTGGATTCGAGCTGGTGGCGCGCCACTTCGACGCGGGCCGACTCGATGTAGGCGTGCGGGGTCATGCCGAGCTCGGTCTTGAAGATCCGGGTGAGCTGCCGGTCGCTGACGTGGGCGCATGCGGCGAGGTCCGCGACCGTGAGGGGTTCAGCGATGTTACGCATGATGTGGTGGCGGAGATCCTCGATGCGCCGCGTCGTGGCGACCTGCTCCAAGGGAACGCTGAACTGACTCTGCCCGCTCGGCCGCTTCAGGTACATCACGAGTTGCCGGGCGACGCGCAACGCGACGGCTTCGCCCAGGTCGTCGGCGATGAGGGCGAGTGAGAGGTCGAGGCAGGCGCTGATTCCGGCGCCGGTCCAGACATCGCCTTCGCGGATGAAGATGGGGTCGGCGTCGACCTCGACGGCCGGGTGCTCCGCGGCGAGTTGCCGCGCCGTCGACCAGTGGGTGGTGGCGCGCTTGCCGTCGAGGAGTCCGGCGGCCGCGAGGATGTGCGCTCCTACGCAGACGGATGTGACCCTCCGGGTCCGGCCGGCGAGTTGTTTCACCCGCTCCACCACGGCGGGGTCGGTGAGCGGGTGCACGCGGCGCTGCTCGTCCACCTCGACCGCGCCGGGCACGATCAGCGTGTCGATGCCCTTCGCGGACGGTTCGGACAGCTTGTCGAAGGTGACGTCGGGCAGGACCCGGACCCCGGCGCCGGTGGTGACCGGGTCCATGGTCTCGGCGGCGAGGACGACGTCGTAGGCCGCCGCTTCGTCCGTCTCGCGCCGTGCGAGGGAGAACACCTCCGGTGGCCCTGTTACGTCGAGCAGGTCGACGCCTTCGAAGAGGACGATGACGATCAGTCGTCCGACGGTGCTCAATTGACCCCCCGCGTTCAGCAACAGCCATGTCGGTATCTGCATGTTAGTTGACATTGCCGACGCCCGGTGGTGAGCCATAGCGTCATGGGCACAGGACACCGCACCGGTGAACTGCTCCCCCCGACACGTGAATCCAGGCGGTCCCCCATGCCCAGAACGACACTGCGTCAGCTCAACGGCTTCGACGACACCCCGGCGAAGCTCGCCGACTCCACCCTGGTCCTCATCGACTACCAGAACACCTACACGACCGGTGTCATGGAACTGGACGGCTGGCAGGCCGCGCTCGACGCCGCCGCCCAATTGCTGGCGCGGGCCCGCCAGGAGGGCACGAAGGTCATCCACGTCATCAACGACGGCGGCGAGGGCACCCCGTACGACATCCGGGCCGAGATCGGCCAGATCCACCCGAGCGTCGCACCGGTCGACGGTGAGCCCGTCGTCGTCAAGAAGGTACCGAACGCCTTCGTCGGCACGGATCTGGACGAGCACGTCGACGCCGCGGGCAACAGCGACCTCGTCATCGCCGGGTTCATGACGCACATGTGCGTGGCGTTCACCGCCCAGGGCGCCTTCCTGCGCGGCAACCGCCCCACCGTCGTGGCCGATGCCAGCGCCACCCGCGCGCTGCCGGTCGCGGGCACCGAACTGGACGCCCGCCAGGTGCACTACAGCGCCCTCGCCACCATCGTCGACCTGTACGGGGTCGTCGTTCCGTCCCAGAAGGAGATCTCCTGATGAAGCTGTTCCGCCCGGCCGTCGCCCTCGCCACCGCCGCCGTCCTCTCGGCCACGGTCACCGCGTGCGGCGGGAGTTCCGAGGCCGCCGCCTCCAAGGACGAGCCGTCGGCCTCCGCCACTGCCACCGCCGGGAAGAACGTCGCGAAGGACACGACGACGCTGCGGAAGCTCAACGGCTTCGACGAGACCCCGGCCACGCTCTCCGACGCGACGCTCATCCTCGTCGACTACCAGAACACCTACACCGAGGGTGTGATGGAACTCGACGGGTGGAAGCCGGCGGTGGACAACGCCGAAGCCCTGCTGAAGCGGGCCCGCAAGGCGGGTACGCCGGTCATCCACATCGTCGACAAGGGCTACGACCTGAAGTCGAAGGCGGGCCAGATCATCCCGGCACTCAAGCCGGCCAAGGGCGAGCCCGTCGTCGAGAAGAGCGTCCCGAACGGCTTCCACGACACCGATCTCGCCGAGAAGGTCAAGAAGGCCGGGAACGAGAACGTCATCATCGCCGGGTTCATGACGAACATGTGCACCCTGTTCACGACCCAGGGCGCGTTCCTCAACGGCAACAAGCCGACCGTGGTGGCCGACGCCTCCGCGACCCGGCCGCTGCCGCTGAAGGGCGACCCGAACGGCGTCCCCGCCCAGCAGGTCCACCGAGCCGCGCTCGCCACGGTCCAGGACCTCTACGGAGTCGTGGTCCCGTCGCAGAAGTCTCTGACCTGAGACCACCTGACCCCCACCCCTGACCCCCCACTCTGAAGTCCCCCCACCCTGATCTCCCCCCACGCCGTTCCCCCCACATCACCCAAGAGCACTTTCACTCACCACAGAAAGCAGAAGACGGGGCATGGCAACACGTAGAGGATTTCTGGGTACCGCGTCGGCCGTCGGGGCGGCAACGCTCTTCACTGGCCAGTCGGCCTCCACCGCCTCGGCGGCGACCGCGGGGACCACCGCGACCGACGAGAAAGCGGCACGCGACGCGATACGCGCCGTCAACGCGAAAATGCGCGCGAACTACGCAACCCTCAAGAGCGAACTGACGACGCAGCTCAGTCCAGTCATCGTCGTCTCGAACAACGCGGTCGGCGGACGCTTCACTCTCATCAACGGCGGCAGACAGGTCGAGACCGTCGACCCGGTCCCGGCGTACTTCGAACTGGCCAAGTCGATCGCCCACGTTCCCCTGGGGATCTACTCGGTGATCGCCGCGTATCTCAGCGAGCAGGTCCCCAACATCCCCAACGCGGACCGCATCGACCCGCACGACCTGGCCATGGTCGTCACCAAGGCACCGGGTGACACCGGCTGGATCACCCCGCTGAACGACTTCAGGACCACACTGCAGGCGGCACGAACCAAGCTCCCCACCGCGAACCTCCCTCTCGACCTCGAGAGTTCCTGCGACAAGATCCTCGGCGAGGGCGTCAAGTTCATCGACGCCTCCGTCGCGGCCAAGTCGTTCGACATGGTGTCGTTCAACCGGTTCGCCGCCACCGTCTACCCGTCCATCCGCGTCAACATGACCTTCGCCGCCACCGCGCAGATCACCGGCATCGAAGGACTCATGAAGCGGTGGCGCACGCTGATCGGCGAGAAGGCGTGGAGCGACCTCTACGTCACGGTGCTGTCGATCTGGACCACGGCCGAGCTGAACCAGGCGTCCATCATCATCCGCCGCACCATGAACCAGGCGAAGGTGGACACCCATCTGATCGATCTGCCGACCGTGGAGACCCCCTCGGACTCGATTGCCGTGGCCCTGGACAACCTGGCACGCATCGTCCAGGACAACGTCGCCGCCGAGATGGTCTTCAACACCGACCTCAAGGTCGCCGACGCCCTCAAGGGCAAGGAAGACCTGCTCTCCGACGAGATCCTCCAGCAGATCGGCGGGGCGGCGCCCACCGCCAGGACCGCCGCCTTCGGTGCGGCGGCAGCGACCGGCGCCTGCCCGATCACCGGACACACCGCAGCGGTGTGACCACCGGGCATCCCCCGCTCCCGGCGCGGGGGATGCCCCTTCGGGGCGCTCGGCACCGCCTTGCCGCCCCCAGGACCGGGCTGCACGCCCCCCTTGTCCACCGCGTACGGCAGCAGCGGCATGCGACGGCGGTTCGGGGCGTACCGTACGACGTTGGCCGGCAGCTCGGTCACGCCCGGTTCCACGGCGTCGGCCGGCTCGGTGAGGTCTCCACTCGCTCAAGCACGCGCCGTTCGGCCGGAGGGCCGGGGCGAGCATGCGCCGGGGCGGCAATCCCCACGACCAGGTCCTTACGGCGAGGTCCTTACGGCGCCGTGGCCCTCACCGGTTCCGCGGTCGTGACCTTCACCGGTTCGGTGTCGGGTGCGCTGTGCCGCTGGGCCCAGTTCTCCAGGGCTGTACGGCAGGCGTGGTCGAGGTGGTGCAGCCCGGACAGGTCCACCTCGATCGGCCGGTCCTGCGGAAGGGACTCCAGGCTGTCGAGTATCTTCGGCAGCCGCAGGAACGTCGCGTTGCCCGACAGGTACACCTGGATCGGCCCGGCGCCCTTGTCTATGACCTCTGTCTTCAGGTGCGATGCCTCCCAGGCGGTCTTGATCACCGCCAGGGCCAGACCGATGAGTATGCCCTCGAACATGTTCACGGCGACGATCGACACGGCCGTGACCACCAAGATCAGCACCTCACCCTTGTGGTCCCGCCACAGCCCGGCGATCTGGCGGAACGGGATCAGCTTCCAGCCCGCGTGCACCAGGATGCCGGCGAGCGCGGGCAGTGGGATCAGCGCCAGCGCGGAGGGCAGCGCGACGGCGAACAGCAGCAGCCACACACCGTGCAGCACGCGCGACGCCTTGGTCTTCGCGCCCGCGCTGACGTTGGCGGAACTGCGCACGATCACCGCGGTCATCGGCAGCGCGCCGAGCAGACCGCACACCGCGTTGCCCCCGCCCTGGGCGATCATCTCCTTGTCGTACTGGGTGCGCGGACCGTCGTGCAGCCGGTCCACCGCGGCCGCGCTGAACAACGACTCGGCGGAGGCGATCAGTGCGAACGCGATGATCGTGCCCCAGATGGCCGGGCCGGCGAGCTCACCGAAGGCGTCGAGGCCGGGCGGCTGGATGACGCCGAGCAGACCCTCCACCTCGACGGTGGCGACCGGCAGACCGAAGGCGAGCGAGGCGACCGTGGCCAGCAGTACCGCGGCGAGGGCGCCGGGCACGGCCTGCGCCTTCTTCGGCGTCTTCTTCCACAGCACGATGACGGCGATGGTGCCCACGCCGATCGCGAGCGAGGTGAGCGCCTTGGTGCTGCCGAGTGCGTCGGCGAACGCCCCGGGCAGGCCGACGATCTTGCCGATGCCGGTCTCCGGGGCCTTCATGCCTGCCGCCGCGTAGATCTGCCCTGCGATGATCACCAGGCCGATGCCGCAGAGCATGCCTTCGACGACGGAGACGGATATCGCCCGGAACCAGCGGCCGATCCTGAGGAAGCCCATGGCGAGCTGGAGCAGTCCGGCCATCAGTACGATCACGCCGAGCGCGGATACTCCGAACTCGCTGACCGCTTCGAAGACCAGGACGGTCAGGCCCGCGGCCGGCCCCGAAACCTGAAGACTGCTACCGGGCAGAAAGCCGGTGACCAGGCCGCCCACGATGCCGGTGACCAGGCCCAGCTCCGCGGGGACTCCGGAGGCGACCGCCACGCCGACGCACAGCGGCACGGCGACCAGGAAGACGACGATGGAGGCGGCGAAGTCCTGCCGCAGGTGAGGGAACTTCGGCATCGCGGTCAGTACCTTCACAGCGCCTCGAACGTGTCGGACTCCGCACGGTGTGCGCGTACGGCCCCGGTATGCACCTCGTAGTACCAGCCGTGCAGCTGGAGCCGGTCCGCCTGCAGACGCTGCTCGACGCACGGGTATGAGCGCAGCCGCAGCAGCTGTGTCAGGACGTGGTTCTGCACGGCCTCGGCGACCGTCGGGTCTGCGGGGTCGGAGCACTTGGGTTCGTCGGCGGCGTGCGTGAGCCAGTCACGCACGGCGGGTACGGCACTCAGGTCGTCGCCGCGCACCAGCGCGCCGACGGCGCCGCAGTGGGAGTGACCGCAGACCACGATGTGCTGGACGCCGAGCACCTCGACGGCGTACTCGATGGTGGCCGCCTCGCTGGTGGGGTGCTCGGAGGCGTACGGCGGGACGATGTTGCCCGCGGTACGCAGCTCGAAGAGCTGGCCGGGGCGGGCGCCGGTGATCAGGGCCGGGACCACCCGGGAGTCGGCGCAGGTGATGAACAGGACTTCTGGCGTCTGGCCTTGGGCGAGGCCGGCGAACTTCTCAGGGCGCTGCCCGAACGTGCGGGCGTTGTCGATGAGGGGTTGCATCTGTGGTGACTCCTCCTGGCGCGCCGTGGGGGCGCGTCGGACTACAGGACAGGTGGGGGCTCTGCTCTGCTGCTCAGCTGCGGAGCATCTGAAGTACCGCCGGGAAGTGGGCTGTCGGGGGTATCGACGTGCGGTGGTGTGCGGCGCGGGGTGTTGCCCCGGCTCGCCCGGCTTCGGGACCTTCCGCCTCAGGTGTGGGTGGTCGGGTGCCTCGGGTGCGGAGACTTCGGTGGCGCGATGCCGGTGCGATACCGGTGCGCCGGGGACTGCTCGGAGGGCTTGGCTCCGGACTGAACTTTGGCCAGGGCGTGACGGGTTGTGTGTGCGGATGCGAAGGACGCGGTGGGTACGAAAATCCGGAGACCGAGCAGGACGGCTGCGGGAATCGACAGCACGGTCCAAGAAGTCGCACCTCGGAGCCTCCCTCCAGCCGGTTCGCCGCTTCTAGAACATGCCAAAGCTTGGTCAACGTTCGACCAAGAAACACAATAACCCTGCAAAATCATTTGCAGGGTCGGCTTTGCGTTCCGACACCGAAGAGAGTCTGAAAGTGTGTCGTGGGTGACGTGAATCGGCCCTCGATGTACTGAAGCTCGTCCGCCTGGAGCCCGATCACGCACTCGACGGGCCACTGGGCTTCCCGGGCCGGCGCCGCGAGCAGGAGATGGCCCGGATGTTCTCCCTGCCGTCGCAGGCCGGCACCTTCTGACAGGAAGTCCGGGCCCGGGGCCGAGGAACGCCCAGCGGCCGGACGCCGGCACCCGGCCGGTCCCGAACGCTACGTGCACGGCAACAGGCGCCGGGCCCCCGGCCGCATGCACGTCGCCTTCCGGGGCGACGCCGACGACGCTCGTCCGCTCCCGGCCCCCTCGGCATCTGCTGCCGGCGCGCCCTCGGAAGCCTCCCGGGAAGGCACTCCTGCGGGCTCCTCCGAGGACCCCGCCGAGCCGCGCCGGTTGACAGGCGTTCTGGTCAAGCTCTGTCTCAAGACCATCCGGGACAACTCTCCCGACATGACGAGCATCAGCGACGAAGCGCTGCTCATCCACGGCAATGCCTTCTGCGCCGCCCAGGGCGTGAACCCGGGGCTTCCCCGCCACCAGACCGGTTACGGCACGCGCGTCGGTGCTCCCATCAGCCGGACGATGAGGTCGTCGAGGCTGATCAACCCGGTCAGCCGGCCCTCCGTGTCACGCACGACGGCGAGCGAAGCCCTGCGGTGCTGTAGCTGCTCGACCGCGTGGGCGACGGTGTGGCCCGGGGCCAGTTCCGGGACGGGACGGGCCAGTTGGCGTGCCGTCGGGGTTCTGCCCTGGGCACGGGCGACCAAGGCGTCGCGGGCGTGCACCGAGCCGAGGACTGTTTCGCCGTCTCGTACGAGCAGCCGGGTGTGGTCGGCCGTTGCCGCGGCGGCCAGGATCGTGTCGGTGCCGGCGTCGGCTTCGACGTAACTGATCTGTGCGGCGGGTACCTGGAGTTGTGCCACCGGGGTCTGCGGTTCGCTCAGGGAGCGGGTGATCAGACCGGAGTCGGTCTCGCTGATCAGGCCGAGGCGCTCGGACTCCTCGACGAGGTGGGTGAGCTGCTCGCGGTTGTGCACGGAGGCGAGTTCGTCGCGCGGGGTGACGCGACACAGCCGTACGAGCGCGTTGCTGACCTTGTCCAGCAGCTGGATCAGCGGGCGTACGAGACGGATCAGGGCCCGGAAGGGCGGGGTGAGCAGCATCGCGGAGCGCTCGGGGTGGGCGATGGCCCAGGACTTGGGGGCCATCTCGCCGAGGACCATGTGCAGGAAGACGACCACGGTCATGGCGACGGCGAAGGCGATGCCGTAGCTCAGTCCGCTGGGCAGGCCGAGCCTCTCCAGGAGCGGGTCCAGCTCGTGCGAGATGGCGGGCTTGGAGATCGAGCCCAGGCCCAGGGTGCAGATCGTGATGCCGAGCTGGGCGCCGGCGAGCATCAGGGACAGTTCGCGCATCCCCGCGAGAGCCGACTTGGCCCCGCGCCGGCCCTGGGCGGCGGCGCGTTCCATGCGGTGGCGCTTGGCGGCCACCAGGGCGAACTCGGCCGCGACGAAGAAGCCGCTGCCGATCAGCAGGAGGAGGGTGACGAAGAGTGCCAGGGGGAAGCTCATGCGGTCGGCTCCTCATCGGCCGGAGCCGCGTGCGCATCCGCGTCCGGGGTGGTGTCCCGCAGGCGCTCCAGGCGGATGCGGTCGGGGACGTGGCGGTCGAGGGTGCGGACCTCGATGAGGACGGTGCCGACCGTGAGCCGGTCTCCGATGGCCGGGAAGCGGCCGAGCCGGTCCACGATCAGGCCGGCGGCGGTGTCGTAGTCCTCTTCCTCGGGGAGTTCGATGCCGGTGGCTTCGGCGATCTCGTCGAGGCGGCGGCCGGCGTCGACCAGCCACCCGTTTCCGTCGGCGGCCGCGATCTCGGTCACCTGGTCGGACTCGTCGGTGATCTCGCCGACCAGCTCCTCGGCGATGTCCTCGAAGGTGACGATGCCGGCGAAACCGCCGTGCTCGTCCAGGACGACCGCGAATTCCTGCTTGTGCTCCTGCATCTGCTCGACGGCGCCGGGCAGCGGCAGCGTGTCGGGCAGCAGCAGCGGGCGCCGGGCCAGCTCGCCGGCGGTGAACCGCTCGAAGCGGGCGGCCGGCAGCCGCATCAGTTCGCGTACGCCGATGACGCCCTTGATGTCGTCGTGGCGCTCGCCCGTGACCGGGTAATTGGAGTGGCCGTGCTTGGCGATCAGCCGCACGACTTCGGTGGCGGGCGCGTCGGCGCGTACGTACGCGACGTCGACGCTCGGCACCATGACCTCGTCCAGGGTGCGCTCGGAGAATTCCAGGGCGTGGTCCAGGAGCTCGGCGTTGGCGCGGGGCAGCTGTCCCTGTTCGTGGGACTCGCCGATCAGATGGCTGAGCTCCTCCAGGGTCGCGCCGTGGTGCAGTTCCTCGACCGGCTCGATGCCGGCCCTGCGCAGCAGCTTGTTGGCTGCGGCGTCGAAGAGGTGCACTACCGGGCCGACGACCTTGAGGTACGCCAGGGTGGAGGCCGACAGTGATTTGGCGAGCCGCTCGGGAACGGCCAGCGCGAGGTTCTTGGGGGCCAGCTCACCCAGCACCATCTGCACGACGGTGGCCATCACGAAGGCGAGCGTCACCGAGACGGCGGAGACCGCGCCCTCGGGGAGGCCGGTGCCGGTCAGTGCGGGCCGCAGCAGCGCGGAGACGGACGGTTCGGCGAGGAAGCCGACGACCAGGCCGGTCACGGTGATGCCCAGCTGGGCGCCCGAGAGCATGAAGGAGAGCCGTTCGAGTACCTTCACGGCGCGCGCCGCGCGTTTGTCACCCGTTTCGGCCTCACGGGCGAGCGCGAGCCGGTCGGCGGCGACGTACGCGAACTCCTGCGCGACGAAGTAACCGGTGCCTGCCGTCAGGACGAGGACGGCCAGCAGGCCGAGTACGGCGTTCATCGGACAACCCGGGGGCTGGGTCCCGGGCCGTCGGGGTCCGTCGGACTGGCGGACAAGACGTGCTCCTTCAAAGGGTGTGGATGAGGACTGCGGGTCGATGGGGACCGGAGTTCCCTGGCCCGAGTATCAGTGGATCCGTGGCGGATCGCGCGGCCCGTCAGGCGGCCGGGCCGACCAGTTCTTCCAGTACGTCTTCCATGGTGACGAAGCCGAGGACCGTGCCCTTGTCACCGGTGACCGCCGCGAGGTGGCTGCCGGCGGCCCGCAGCGCGGTGAGGGTGTCGTCCAGTGGCGTGTCGATCCTGACGCGGGTCACCGCGTGCAGGGCCGTGCGGGGGAAGGGCTTGTCCCGGTCGATGACGCCCAGGGTGTCCTTGATGTGGAGGTAGCCCAGGACGGCGCCGGTGGGACCGGTGACGGGGAAGCGGGAGAACCCGGCCGCGGCGGCGGTGCGCTCCAGCTGGGCCGGGGTGACCGTGTGGTCGACGGTGACCATCTTCGACGCGGGGACGAAGATCTCGCCGACCGGCCGTGTGCCCAGCTCCAGTGCGTCGTGCAGCCGCTCGCTGTCCGCCTCGGAGAGCAGGCCGGCGTCACTGGAGTCGCGGACCATACGGGCGAGCTCGTCGTCGGTGAAGACGGACGCGACCTCGTCCCTCGGTTCGACCCTCAGCAGCTTCAGCAGGGTGTTGGCGAAGGCGTTGACGGAGAAGATGACCGGCCGCAGGGCGCGGGTGAGGGCGACGAGCGGCGGTCCGAGCAGCAGCGCCGTCTTCACCGGGGCGGCGAGCGCGATGTTCTTGGGCACCATCTCGCCGATCAGCATGTGCAGGTACGTCGCCAGGGTCAGCGCGATCACGAAGGCGATCGGGTGGACCAGACCGTGCGGGACGTGGGCCGCTTCGAAGCCGGGCTCCAGCAGGTGGGCGATCGCGGGCTCGGCGACCGCGCCCAGGACCAGCGAGGAGACGGTGATGCCGAGCTGGGCCGTGGCCATCATCGCGGAGATGTGCTGCAACCCCCACAGGGTGAGGCGGGCGCGCTTGTGGCCCGCGCGGGCCTGCGGCTCGATCTGACTGCGGCGTACGGAGACCAGGGAGAACTCGGCGCCGACGAAGAAAGCGTTGGTCAGCAGCGTCAGGGCGCCGATGGCCAGCTGGAGCACGGTCATCGGGCCATCTCCTTGGCACCCTGCTGCGGGACGGCCACGGATTCGGGTTCGGTGATGTGCACGCGGTCCGCCCGGTGGTGCTCGACGTCGAGGACGTCCAGCCGCCAGCCGTCGATGACGACCGTGTCCCCCTCGACGGGGATACGCGCGAGGTGGGTGGCGATCAGTCCGGCCACGGTCTCGTACGGCCCCTCGGGGGCGGTCAGGCCGATGCGGGCGAGTTCGTCGATCCGTACGCCGCCGTCGGCCTCCCAGCCGGCGCGGCCGTCCGCGGTGGGCGGGGCGGGCAGCAGGTCGGGGACCTCGGCCGGGTCGTGCTCGTCGCGGACCTCGCCGACGACTTCCTCGACGATGTCCTCCACGGTCGCGACGCCGGCCGTGCCGCCGTACTCGTCGACGACCACCGCCATCGTGCGGTGCGCGCGCATCCGCTCCAGCAGGCGGTCGGCGGGCAGGGAGTGGGGGACCAGCAGCGGCGTGGTCGCCAGCTCGGTGACCGGCGTGACCCGTCGCTTGTCGGGGTCGAGGGCGAGTACGTCGCGGATGTGGACGGTGCCGATGACCTCGTCCAGGCCGTCGCGGTAGACCGGGAAACGGGAGAGCCCGGTGGCGTACGTCAGATTCGCCGCGTCGGCCGCGGTGGCGTGGGCCTCCAGCGCGCGCACGTCGACGCGCGGGGTCATGACGTTCTGGGCGGTCAGCTCGCTCAGGTGCAGTGTGCGTACGAACAGTTCGGCGGAGTCGGCTTCGATCGCGCCCTCGGCGGCCGAGTGCCGGGCCAGCGAGGCCAGCTCGGCCGGGGTGCGGACGGAGGCCAGCTCCTCGGCGGGCTCCAGGCCGAAGCGTCGTACGAACCGGTTCGCGGTGCTGTTCAGGTGGTGGATGAAGGGGCCGAAGGCGGCGGTGAAACCGCGCTGCGGGCCGGCCACCACCTTGGCGACGGCCAGCGGACGGGAAATCGCCCAGTTCTTGGGCACCAGCTCGCCGACGACCATCAGCACGACGGTGGAGACCACTACGCCCAGGACCGTGGCCACCGACGACGCGGCCGCGCCGAGCCCCATGGCTTCGAGCGGACCGCGCAGCAGGGCCGCGAGCGACGGCTCGGCGAGCATGCCGATCACCAGTGAGGTGACGGTGATGCCGAGCTGGGCGCCGGACAGCTGGAACGTCAGCTTGCGGACCGCCTTGAGCGCGCTCTCGGCGCCCCGCTCTTCCGCCTCGGCGGCCCGCTCCAGCTCGCCGCGTTCGACGGTGGTCAGCGAGAACTCGGCCGCGACGAACAGCGCACAGGCGAGGGTGAGGGCAAGGGCGAGAAGCAGCAGGAACACTTCGGTCACCGTGCCACCCCCGCTTCCTGGCTCACATGGTGCGGGCAGGCGGTGGCACGGTTCGTACTGGGAGGCTCACCCATGACGGGTCGCTCACTCCTTCTCTGCATCGGTTCGACGAAACTGCTGGGGGCCGGCTCCCCCAATCCCATGGTAAAGAGATAGTAAATCCGGATGCCGGGCGGGTCCACACCTGAGCCGTTCCCTCACCTCGGGGTCTCACACCCCTCCGCCCACGCCGCCCGCCCGGCTCCCCGGCACGCGCAGGACCGCCGGGACGACGCCGCCGGGCCGGCTTCCATGCCGTCCAGGGCCCGGCGGACCGCGGCGGGCCGCCCGCAGGGCCTCCGCCGGGCCGTCCGCCCAGGACTGCCGCCCGGGCACGGGTCGCTCCCGTTCCTTCTCCGGCCCGCGCGCTTCCTCCGGTGAATCGATCACGGCACCGGCAGGGATCGCGGAAGAAGCCCTTGGGGCGGTCGGCATGGACGGCTGCCCGCGGCAGCATCTCGGCGGTGGAGGCGGCGAGGAGGAGATGCTCCGCCGCATCGAGGGCGGTGTGCCATCGAGGGTGGGCCTGCGGCGCTCAGCCGCAGGCCCCCGGCGTTCCCCGTGCCAGTCGGTCAGTGTCAGCGGATGCCGTTGAAGTCCGTGCCCACGACGAGGGTGACGGCGCCGGCCACCGCGCTCGCGTCCTGTTTCGCCGTGACACCGGGCAGCCGG
>NZ_JBSFUB010000136.1:0-14424 GCF_053591575.1 Streptomyces altiplanensis
CGATCTGCGGGACACCGCGCGGGGCCGGCGGCAGACCGGTCAGCTCGAACATGCCGAGCTTCTTGTTGTACGCCGCGATCTCGCGCTCGCCCTGGTAGACCTGGATCTGCACGGACGGCTGGTTGTCCTCGGCCGTCGTGAAGATCTCGGACCGCTTGGTCGGGATCGTGGTGTTGCGCTCGATGAGCTTGGTCATGATGCCGCCCTTGGTCTCGATACCGAGAGACAGGGGCGTGACGTCGAGGAGCAGGACGTCCTTGACCTCACCCTTGAGGACACCGGCCTGGAGCGAGGCGCCGATGGCGACGACCTCGTCCGGGTTCACACCCTTGTTGGCGTCCTGGCCGCCCGTGAGCTCCTTGACGAGCTCGGCGACGGCCGGCATACGGGTCGAGCCACCGACGAGAACGACGTGGTCGATCTCGGAGAGCTGGATGCCCGCGTCCTTGATGACGTTGTGGAACGGCGTCTTGCAGCGGTCCAGCAGGTCGGCGGTCAGCTGCTGGAACTGCGAGCGCGTGAGCTTCTCGTCCAGGTGCAGCGGGCCCTCGGCCGACGCGGTGATGTAGGGGAGGTTGATCGACGTCTCGGTGGAGGAGGACAGCTCGATCTTCGCCTTCTCCGCGGCCTCGCGGAGACGCTGGAGCGCCATCTTGTCCTTGGAGAGGTCCACGCCGTGGCCGGAGTGGAACTGCTTCACGAGGTAGTCGACGACACGCTGGTCCCAGTCGTCACCACCGAGGTGGTTGTCACCGTTGGTGGCCTTCACCTCGACGACGCCGTCGCCGATCTCCAGCAGCGAGACGTCGAAGGTGCCGCCACCGAGGTCGAAGACGAGGATCGTCTGGTCGTCCTTGTCGAGGCCGTACGCCAGGGCGGCGGCGGTCGGCTCGTTGACGATGCGCAGGACGTTCAGGCCCGCGATCTCGCCGGCCTCCTTCGTCGCCTGACGCTCGGAGTCGTTGAAGTACGCCGGGACGGTGATGACCGCGTCGGCCACCTTCTCGCCCAGGTACGCCTCGGCGTCGCGCTTCAGCTTCTGCAGGATGAAGGCGCTCATCTGCTGCGGGTTGAACTTCTTGCCGTCGAGCTCGATGTTCCAGTCGGTGCCCATGTGGCGCTTGACCGACCGGATCGTCCTGTCGACGTTGGTGACCGCCTGGCGCTTGGCAACCTCGCCTACCAGCACTTCACCGTTCTTCGCGAAAGCGACGACGGACGGCGTGGTCCTGGCCCCTTCGGCGTTGGTGATGACGGTGGGCTCGCCGCCCTCCAGAACGCTGACGACGGAGTTGGTGGTGCCCAGGTCGATGCCGACCGCACGTGCCATTTCGATTCCTCCAGCTGACTTGAGTGGAACAGGCTCAAGGATGCATGACGGATCCCGTCGCGTCAACAGACCTGAGTCTTGGAGACTCAACTCTTATGCGGCCCTTATGGGCAGGCACACGGCACGCCGCCACTCGATGGAGTGCCATCTCGGGGCGAAAGGCATGAAAAAGTACACCACATGCCCGCAAAGCGGATCTTCGACCTGACGGTCGCCCCCGTCCTGCTGCTGCTCGCCCTCCCCGTCCTGCTCCTCACCGCCGCGGCCGCGGCCGTAACGTCACCGGGCCCGGTTCTCGTACGCCGGACCCGCGCCGGCCTGGCCGGGCGTCCCTTCGGCCTGCTGACGCTCCGCACCGACCCCCGCACCGCGACCGGCCGGCTGCTGCGCCGGTCGCGCCTCGACCTGCTCCCCCACCTGTTCCACGTGGTGCGGGGGGAGATGTCCCTGGTCGGGCCGTGCGCGCTGCCCCCGGGCCATCCGTCGGCCACCCGGGTGCGCCTGCTGGTGCGGCCGGGCATCACCGGCCTGTGGCAGATCAGCGGGCGGCCGGGCCTGCCGTGGGAGGAGATGGAGATACTGGATCTGCACTACATCGAGCACCACTGGCTCGGCCTCGACCTGGCGATCCTCGCCCGCACCGCCGCGGCGGTCTTCGCCCCCCGGGGCTGAGGGAACCCTTACGCGACACAGATCACCGCTTGCGCAACTACAGTGCGGCGGCATAAGTGGGTACGCTCAGCACGGACTGATTAAGTTACCGCTTAGTAATCCCATAAAATCCCACCCTCGCATGCCCGAGGAGTCCCCTCATGCAACTCGCCGCGATCATCGTGTCGTTGGTCCTGACCGTGGTCGGCGTTGCGCTGCTCGCCCGCGCCATCGGCCAGTTCGTCCGCTACTTCAAACTGGGCCAGCCGGTCCCCGCCGGCGCCCGGACCGACAACCCCTACCAGCGCAGCGTCACGCTGGTCAGGGAGTTCCTCGGCCACACGCGGATGAACCGCTGGGGGATCGTGGGCTTCGCCCACTGGTTCGTGGCGGTCGGCTTCCTGACGCTGCCGCCGACGATCGTCACCGCCTACGGCCAGCTGTTCCAGGCCGACTGGACGCTGCCGGTGCTCGGCGGCTTCCTGCCGTACGAGCTCTACATCGAGTTCATCGGCGCGATGACCACCCTCGGCATCGCCGTGCTGATCGTCATCCGCCTGCTGAACCTCCCCTCGCGCCCCGGCCGCAAGTCCCGGTTCGCCGGCTCGAAGATGGGCCAGGCGTACTTCGTCGAGTACGTCATCCTCACCATCGGCCTGGCCATCTACGTCCTGCGCGGCCTGGAAGGCGCCCTGCACCACGTCGACCACTACGAGCCCGCGTACTTCGCCTCGTACCCGCTGGTCCTGGCGTTCAAGGGCCTGGGCGTCGGCGCGCTGCAGAACCTGGTCTACCTGTTCGCCATGATCAAGCTGAGCACCACCATGATCTGGATGATCACGGTCTCGCTCAACATCAACATGGGTGTGGCCTGGCACCGCTTCCTGGCGTTCCCGAACATCTGGTTCAAGCGCAACGCCGACGGCGCCACCGCCCTGGGCGCGCTCCAGCCGATGACCTCCGCCGGCAAGGAGATCGACTGGGAGGACCCGGCGGAGGACGCCGTCTTCGGCGTCTCCCAGGTCGAGCAGTTCTCCTGGAAGGGCCTCCTCGACTTCTCCACCTGCACCGAGTGCGGCCGCTGCCAGTCGCAGTGCCCCGCCTGGAACACCGGCAAGCCGCTCTCCCCCAAGCTCCTCATCATGTCGCTGCGCGACCACGCGCACGCCAAGGCGCCGTACCTGCTCGCGGGCGGCGGCAAGACCATGGAGGGCGACGAGAAGGCGACGGCGGAGCAGCTCAAGGACGTGCCCGCGTCCGCGCTGGCCGAGGCCGAGCGCCCGCTGATCGGGACGCTGGAGGAGAACGGCGTCATCGACCCGGACGTGCTGTGGTCCTGCACCACCTGCGGCGCCTGTGTCGAGCAGTGCCCGGTCGACATCGAGCACATCGACCACATCGTCGACATGCGCCGCTACCAGGTGATGATCGAGTCCGCGTTCCCGTCCGAGGCGGGCACGATGCTCAAGAACCTGGAGAAGAAGGGCAACCCCTGGGGGCTGGCCAAGAAGCAGCGCGTCGAGTGGACCAAGGAGGTCGACTTCGAGGTGCCGATCGTCGGCAAGACGATCGAGGACCTGTCCGAGGTCGAGTACCTGTACTGGGTCGGCTGCGCGGGCGCCCTGGAGGACCGGGCCAAGAAGACCACCAAGGCCTTCGCCGAGCTGCTCCACATGGCGGGCGTCAAGTTCGCGATCATGGGCGGCGACGAGAAGTGCACCGGTGACTCCGCCCGCCGCCTGGGCAACGAGCCGCTGTTCCAGCAGCTCGGCCAGGAGAACGTCGCGATGCTGAACATGGCGTACGGCGAAGACGACGAAGACCCGTCGACCCGCAAGCCCAAGTCGTCGAAGAAGATCGTCGCGACCTGCCCGCACTGCTTCAACACGATCGCGAACGAGTACCCGCAGCTGGGCGGCGAGTTCGAGGTCATCCACCACACGCAGCTGCTCCAGCACCTCATCGACGAGGGCAAGCTGGTCCCCGTCACCCCGGTCGAGGGCCTCATCACGTACCACGACCCGTGCTACCTGGGCCGCCACAACAAGGTCTACACGCCCCCGCGCGAGATCATGTCGGCCGTCCCGGGCCTGCGCCAGCAGGAGATGCACCGCCACAAGGAGCGCGGCTTCTGCTGCGGCGCCGGCGGCGCGCGGATGTGGATGGAGGAGCGGATCGGCAAGCGCATCAACACCGAGCGCGTCGACGAGGCCCTGTCCCTCAACCCGGACATCGTCTCGACAGCCTGCCCGTTCTGCCTGGTCATGCTCACCGACTCGGTCAACGGCAAGAAGAACGACGGCGCCGCGAAGGAATCCCTCCAGGTCGTGGACGTGGCGCAGTTGCTCCTCGACTCGGTGAAGACCCCGGCCGGCCCGTCCGGTACGGAAGAGCCCGAGCCGGCCCCGGATCAGCAGCCCGTTCCGTAACCGGCCTCTCGCACACCTCTCGCACACCGACGGCCGGTCCCGCCTTCCCGGCGGGGCCGGCCGTCGGCGTACGGGGCGCGCCGCCGCGGAGTCCTCGGACTTTCACTCGGGTCTCGTACAACTCTCCTGCCCCATCGATGGTCTCCTCTGCGCCGAACACCTCATGTCTGCACCGCCAACCCGGCGCAAACACAGGCGTAACGCACCCCATTGACTGGATGCCCCGCGCACCCCGGCATGCCGCAGGAGAACCCCGCATGCACCAGAAGCTCCGCACCGCCCTGGCCACCGCCGCCGCAGCCGCGCTGACCGGCGGGCTGCTCGCCGTCACGGCGGGCCCCGCCTCGGCCGCCGACCCGACGAAGACCGCCCAGGCCGACTTCAACAACGACGGCAAGGGCGACGTCGCCTTCTCCGCCGGCAACGCCCACGTCGCCGGAAAGGCCGACGCCGGCCAGATCGTCGTCCTGTACGGCACCGCCTCCGGCGTCTCCGGCGCCAAGCGCCAGACGTTCAGCCAGAACACCACCGGCGTCCCCGGCGGCGCCGAGACGGGCGACGCCTACGGCTGGAACAGCGCCTACGGCGACTTCAACAGCGACGGCTACGACGACCTCGCCGTAGCCGCCGAGTACGAGGACGTCGGCACCGACAAGGACGGCGGCACCGTCTCCGTCCTGTGGGGCTCGTCCACCGGCCTCAAGGGCGGCACCACCCTCTCCGACCCCGCCGTCTCCTCCCACGACAACTGGGGCAGCTCGCTGGCCGCGGGCGACTTCGACGGGGACGGCAGGGACGACCTGGCCGTCGGCTCCACCTCCCACACCTTCCACGTCTTCAAGGGCGGCATCTCCAAGACCGGCACGGCCGGCGGCCGCTACACGGTCAAGCTCCCCATCATGTCCGGCTCCGCCTCGCCGCTGATCAACCTCACCGCGGGTGACGTCACGGGCGACGGCCGTACGGACCTGGTGGCCGACGGCTTCGAGAACGACTCCCCCGAGGGCTGGAACGCCAACTACTTCGTCCCCGGCACCTCGGCCGGCCTGAAGGCCACCGGCGTCAAGAAGCTCAAGCCCGGCGTCATCACCGACATCGGTGACATCAACGGCGACGGGTACGGCGACATCGTCAGCGGTGTCGAGTGGGACGCGGTCGAGGGCGACATGGCAGTCCCCAACGCCCACAAGGGCGGCCAGGCGTACATCACCTACGGCTCGCCGAGCGGTCCCGCCTCGGTCACCGCCGTCCACCAGGACTCGGGCAGCCTCCCCGGCGGCTCCGAGACCAACGACAGCTTCGGCGGCGAGCTGTCCCTCGGCGACGTCAACGGCGACGGTCTCCTCGACCTGGCCATCGGCGCCTACGGCGAGAACCTGGGCGACGTCGTCGACGCCGGTTCGGTCTACGTCCTGTACGGCACCACGTCCGGCCTCAGCACCACCAGCGGCGTGCAGTACTTCACCCAGAACACCGCGGGCGTCCCCGGATCCGACGAGAAGGGCGACTTCTTCGGCAGCGAACTGAAGCTGGACGACGTCACCGGCGACGGCAAGGCCGACCTGGTCGTGGGGTCCATGGGGGAGAACAGCGGCAACGGCCTGCTCACCCACCTCCCGTCCGACGGCACCAGGATCACGACCGCGGGCGCCCGCTCCATCGGCCCGTCCGACGTCGGCGTCTCCACGACCGGCACTCCCGTCCTCGGTGGCAACGCCGCCAACTGACGCCCCGTCCCCCTTCCTCCGCCTCCGCCCCGGCCGCTGATCCGTACGTACGTGACGCACATGACGTACATGACGTACGCACGCTGGACGGCACAGCGCCTCCACCGGCCGGCAACCGGTGTCCTGTGCCGTCCGGACCGGTCCGTCGCCTCAACGCAACGGCCGGAAGCGAGCATCATGTGCCGACTGACAACTCGCGATACGGGCGAGGTGGGCCGTGCGACCAGGGATCGCGGTGACGGCGGTGAGCTGCGCGGTACTGCCGACAGCCACCGACGTCCTGCGCCACGCGGACTCCGACGGCGACCAGAAGGCGGCCACGGTGGTGCGTACGCACCGGGGCGGGACGGCGGACCTGATCGCGCTGCACCCCTCGGCCGCCGAGGGCGGCGTCACCTTCTCCGCGGCTTCTCCACGGCGGTCTTCTCCACCGGCCGGCGCTGCCCCGTACGGCCCTCCGGCCTCCCCCGAGACCCCCTAGGGGATGTCACAGCTCGGCCGCAAAGCCGGGCCTGTTGCCGCAGGCCCGGCATGCCACCCATCCGGACCAGGTACGTTCGATTCGTGGCTGGATTCAGGATCGGACGCGGCCGGGACAACCGCACCCCGCGACAACAACCGCAGCGGCAACCGCAGCAACGGCAGCAACAGCCGTACGGGCAGCAGGCAGCACCGCCTCAGACCCCGTACGGCCAGCAGCAGTGGCCGCAGGCACCGCAGTACGGCGGACAGCACGGCGAGCCCGAATACTTCGGCGACCCGCACCCGCACTCGCACCAGGGCCACGCCCCGGGCGGTCACGGCAGCCACGGCGCCCCCGCCGGAGGTGACCCGTACGCCAACAGCAACAACAATCCGGGGCACACCCAGGCGTTCAGCATCGGCGAGGACCCGTACGGCGACGGCGGCACCTACCACGCCGGCGACAGCCCCGCCCCGCCCGCGGGCCCGCGCCTGCACTGGAAGCAGCTGCTGAGCGGCATGGTGCTGCGCCCGGGGCCGACGTTCTGGCAGATGCGCGACTACCCGGTCTGGGGCCCGGCCCTGGCCGTGACGTTCCTCTACGGGCTGCTCGCGATCTTCGGCTTCGACAAGGCCCGCGAAGAGGTCATCAACGCGACCCTGTCCAACGCCATCCCGTACGTCCTCACCACCGGTGTCGCGGTGGTCGTCTGCGGTCTGATCCTGGGCGCGGTGACGCACACCCTCGCCCGCCAGCTCGGCGGCAACGGCTCCTGGCAGCCGACCGTCGGCCTCTCGATGCTGATCATGTCCCTGTCGGACGCCCCGCGCCTGGTCTTCGCGCTGTTCCTGGGCGGCGAGAACGGGCTGGTCCAGGTGCTCGGCTGGGTGACCTGGCTGGCGGCGGGCGCCCTGTTCACCTCGATGGTGAGCAAGTCGCACGACCTGCCGTGGCAGAAGGCCCTGGGCGCGTCCGCGATCCAGCTGGTGGCGCTGCTGTCCCTGATCAAGCTGGGCACGATCTGACGCACCCTGACGCACCACGCACGGCAACGGAGGAAGGGCCCCGGCGCGACACCGCGCCGGGGCCCTTCCCGCTTCTCCGCTTCTCCGCTTTCTCTGCTTCTCCGCTGTGTCAGGCGTCGAGGACCTGTCCCGCCCGGCGGATCACCGGCGGGGCGACCGACCAGGGGAAGTTGATCCACTCGTCGGTGCGCTTCCACACGTACTCGCACTTCACGAGCGAGTGCGCCTTCTCGTAGATGACCGCGCTGCGCACCTCCGCCACATGATCGAGGCAGAAGTCGTGCACGAGCTTGAGCGTCTTGCCCGTGTCCGCCACGTCGTCGGCGATCAGCACCTTCTTGTTGCTGAAGTCGATCGCGTTCGGCACGGGCGCCAGCATCACCGGCATCTCCAGAGTCGTACCGACCCCGGTGTAGAACTCGACGTTGACCAGGTGGATGTTCTTGACGTCGAGCGCGTACGCCAGCCCGCCCGCCACGAAGACCCCGCCGCGCGCGATGCTCAGCACGATGTCGGGCTCGTACCCGTCGTCGGCGATGGTCTGCGCGAGCTCGCGCACCGCGTTGCCGAACCCCTCGTACGTCAGGTTCTCCCGCACGTCACTCTTACCCATACCCGGCATCACACCTGCGTCCGATGAAAGTTGAGGAAGGACCGCGAGGCCGTCGGCCCGCGCTGTCCCTGATAGCGCGACCCGTACCGCTCGGAGCCGTACGGGAACTCGGTGGGCGAGCTCAGCTGGAACATGCACAGCTGCCCGATCTTCATGCCGGGCCACAGCTTGATCGGCAGCGTCGCCAGGTTCGACAGTTCGAGCGTCACGTGCCCGGAGAAGCCGGGGTCGATGAACCCGGCGGTCGAGTGCGTGACGAGCCCGAGCCGTCCGAGCGAGCTCTTGCCCTCCAGCCGCGACGCGAGATTGTCCGGCAGCGTGATCGTCTCGTACGTCGACGCCAGCACGAACTCACCGGGGTGCAGAATGAACGCCTCGTCCCCCTCCGGCTCCACCTCCCGCGTCAGATCCGACTGCTCCACAGCCGGGTCGATATGCGGGTAACGGTGGTTCTCGAACACCCGGAAGTAGCGGTCGAGCCGCACGTCGATGCTCGAGGGCTGCACCATGGATTCGTCGTACGGATCAATACGCACGCGTCCGGCGTCGATCTCGGCCCGGATGTCCTTGTCTGAGAGAAGCACGCCCCGAGGATACGCAGAACGCGCGGGCCCGCCCCAATCGAACGGTCCCGCGCGCCCCTCACTCCCTGCGCTAACGCTGCTCCAGCACCACCGGCACGGCATTCCGCAGCCGGGCACAGCGCGGACAGCGGATGAGCCGTCCCGGCCCGATCCGGCCGGCTCCGAGCCGCTGCAATGGGAACGATGTGGTACTGAACACGTGCCCTTCGGCACAACGGACGACGGTGGGCTCCATCAAGTCCATCAAGTCCCTTCCCCAACAAAGCCTGGACGAGAACGCCACATTAGGGGATGAAGAGGACGCCCCTCCAGGCGGCACTCCGCCCACCAAGGTACGCCCCCACCCGAACACGAAAACCGCCACCACAGACACGGGGCCGGGGGTGGGGTACACTGTCCGACGACGCGGTGCCGATCAACGGCCCGCCGCGCGGGTGTAGTTTAATGGTAGAACATGAGCTTCCCAAGCTCAGAGCGCGAGTTCGATTCTCGTCACCCGCTCCAAGCAAAAGCCCCAGGCCAGCGGCCCGGGGCTTCTTTGTTGTCTGGAGCGGCTCAGGCGTAGCGCACTCTCGGAACCTCTCCTGCGGACTCCAAGCCCCGCAGGAAGCGTCAGTTGGCGCCTCCGGGCCTGTCAGAGGGGCAAGTCGTCGGGCAGGACTCGGAACGTTTTGTGGCGGCCGAGCGGGCGGACGGCGCGGAAGTCGCGTCGGTCCAGGGTGAGAATCGCGTCGGTGTCGTAGTCGGCCGCCAGGGCCACATTCACCGCGTCAGCCAGATCGAGATCGAGTCCCGCGTAGCGGGCACGGACGGACTGGGCAACGCCCAGGCGTTCTTCGGTGATCTCGGGTACGGAGACCCGGCCGCGGCGCATCCAGCCCCGGATGTCCTCGATCGCGCTCACCGCGGCCTCGCGGCCGAATTCCCGGGCAGCCGCGTGATCGAGTTCGGCCAGCAGCAGCGGAGACATGACGAGCAGCCCGGCGGCCATGATCGCTTCCTGGGCCGCCTCACCCTCCGGATGCGTCGAGTCGAGGGCGGCCAGCAGGCCGGACGTATCGGCGATGACGACGATCACGCGGCGGTTCCGGAATCCGTCTCGCGCCGGACGGCGTCGGTGACGGCGTCACGCACGTCGTCCTTGCGAAGGGTGCGCCCCGGGCCGGGGAAGGTACGGGAGAACAGCGGCTCGTCCCACACCCGGTTGGCCATCGCGGCGAGATGGATGCCTTGCCTGATGATCTCAGCCTCGCTTATGCCGCGGCGCTTGGCCGCTTCCTTGATGATCGCGAGGTCTTCCGGGTCGGCGTAGACGTTGGTGCGCTTCATCGACATGTACCAACCGTAGTCCATGTACCAGAATGACGTATGTCCGGGCGCGCTGATCAGGGCTCCGGGAGCCGGAGACGCCGCACGAGGACCGACGACCTCTCGGGTGCCGCCCGCGCGATGAAGACGTACTTCGTGACCGGTTGCCCGCCGCCCCGCCGCGCCCCCTCCGCGCCCTTCTCCCTTTCAAGCGAAACAAGCAGGTCGGAGGCGTCTCGGTGGTGCAAGCGCCGTTGATTCCCGAGCCCGGGGCGCCAGTTCGGTTCTCGTCACCCGTTCCGGACAGAAGCCCCGGGCCGGAGATCCGGGGCTTCTCCGTGGGCGGCGCCGCGCCGCGCGGCTCGGGGCGGGGCGGGGCGGGGCGGGGCGGGCGAGGGGCCGTCGGTTCAGTGGTTGAGATTTCATACATCCCGGTACGGACTTGGTAAGGCTTGCCTTATATGCTGACGCGGCTTCCGGATCGCCCGGTACGCCGGAAGCGTCTGCATACCCGTACGACAGGACACCTCTCACCATGCGCACCCCCACCCGCGGTCTGATCGCAGTACTCGCGCTCTCGCCCCTCCTTGCCGGCTGTTTCGCGGCGGGCGACGGCGACTCCGGTCCGGCCTCGGGCGGCGCGGAGCGCCTGCGGGTCGCGCTCGCCGTCCCGCCCGTCCAGGCCCTCTCCCCGTACAGCAACGACGCCACCGTACTCAGCAAGCTGTCCGTCGCGGAGGGGCTGACCACGCTCGGCGAGGACGGCACCGCGCGGGCCGCGCTCGCGAAGTCCTGGAAGCGGGTCGACGCCACCACGTGGACCTTCGAGCTGCGCAAGGCGTCGTTCCAGGACGGCACCGCGGTCACCGCCGAGTCCGTGGTCAACGCCCTCGACCACGCGAACGGGTCCGCGACCAAGCCGCGCGTGCTCAGTGATGTCGCGCTGACCGCCAAGGCCGACGACGCCGACACGGTACGGATCACCACCAGCGCGGCGGACCCCGTGCTCCCACTGCGGCTGGCCAGCCCGGCGCTCGGCATCCTCTCCGCCAAGGCGTACGCGAAGGACGGCACCGTCAGCCCGGTCGGCACCGGCACCGGCGCCTTCACGATCACCAAACTGACCGGCAAGTCCAAGGCCGTCCTCAACCGCTTCGACGGCTACTGGGGCGGAAAGGCGAAGGCCGCCGGTGTCGACGTGACGTGGATCGCCGACGGCACCGCACGTGCCAACGCGCTGCGGAGCGGCGATGTCGACATCGCCGAGTGGATCCCCACCTCGCAGGCGAAGCTGCTCGCCGAGGACACCCGCCACGAGGTGCCGTCCGTACGCACCGACAGCCTCGTCCTGAACACCGGCAGCGGAATCTTCACCGATGCCGCCCTGCGCGCCGCCGCCCGGGAGTCCGTCGACGGCTCGGTGCTCGTCGACTCCGTGTTCGGCGGGTACGCCGACGCGCCCACGGGTCTGTTCGGCCCGGGCGTCTCCTGGGCCGCGGACGCGCGGGCCGAGGTGACCGGTCGCGCGAAGGCCGCGAGCACTTCGCAGGTGAAGTCCAAGACCAGGGGCAAGACGCTCCGGCTGGCCACCTACACCAACCGCAGCGAACTGCCCGAGGCCGCGACCGTGCTCCAGCAGCAGCTCGAGAAGGCCGGGTTCACGGTGAAGCAGGACGTCCGCGAGTACACGCAGATGGAGGCGGACCTGCTCGCCGGGAAGTACGACGCGCTGGTCTTCTCCCGGGTGACGCTGCTGGACACCGGGGACGCGGTGTCGTACCTCGCCAGCGACTACACGGCCAAGGGCGTCTACAACATCGCCGGCCTCGAGGACCCGGCGGTGGACAAGGCGATCACGGCGGCCGCCGAGGAGGGCGACACCGAGAAGCGGCGGCAGAAGATCATGGCGGCCGAGGCGGAGATCCTGCGCACCGACGCCGTGCTGCCACTGGTGCACGAGAGGGTCGTGCAGGGCATCGCCGCCGATGTCGAGGGCGTGCTGCTCGACCCGCGCGAGCGCTCCCTGATCGACGCCGACACGCACCTGCGCTAGATGAGCGACACGACTCCCACGGCCCCGGTCCGCCGCTTCGCGTTCGCGTGGCGGGCCGGGGCCGGGCGTGTCCTCGCGGGCGCCGCCCTGCTGGTCACGGTCGCGCTGCTGCCCTGGCTCTCGCGCACCGACCCCGCGCTGACCGTACTGCGGACCCGCTCGGCCGAGCAGGACCCGACGCCGGAGGCGCTCGCCGCCGTACGGGAACGACTCGGCCTGGAAGAGGGGCCGTTCGCGCTCCTCGGGCAGTGGCTGGGCGGGCTGCTGCGCGGGGACGCCGGGACCTCCTGGGTGTCCGGCGAGCCGGTGCTGCCGGAGCTGACCGCCGCGCTCGGGGTCTCGCTCACGCTGGTGCTCGGAGCGCTGCTGGTCACCGTCGCGGTCGCCGCTCTCGTCTCCGCCCGTACGGTCTTCCTGGGTTCCCGGCGGCGGCTGCGGCACGGCCGGGCGGGCACCGGGGCCGCCGTGCTCGCGGCGCTGCCGAAGTTCCTGCTGGCCTCCGTGCTGGCCACGGTGTTCGGGGTCTGGCTGGGCTGGTTCCCGTCGAGCGGCTGGGACGGGCCCGCCTCGATGGTGCTGCCCGCGCTGGCGCTCGGGGTGCCGTCGGGCGCGATGATCGGCGGGCTGCTCGACCAGTCGCTGCCCGCCGCGTTCAACGAGCCCTGGGCGCGCACCTGGTACGCCGCCGGCTTCCCGCCGGGCCACGCGGCCCGGCACGCGCTGCGCCGCACCCTGCCCGGGGTGCTGCCGCAGCTTCTGCCCACGGTCGTCGCGCTCGTCGGCGGCGCCGTCGCGGTGGAGAGGGTCTTCAACATCCCCGGGGTCGGCCGGCTGGTCCTGGACGCCGCCATCGCCCAGGACCTGCCGGTGCTGCAGGCCGGGACGCTCACGCTGATCCTGCTGGGGACGGCCGCGGGACTCGGGCTGCGGGCCGTGCGGCACCGGCTGCTCGGCCCCGCCCTGCGCGAAGGCGCACTGCCCACGCTGCACCGCCCGCCGCAGCCCGTACCGGGGTCGTCGCGGTACGTCGCCGGGGCCTGCGCCCTCGTACTGCTGGTGCTGGTCACGGCGGGGCTGCTGCGTGATCCCCTGCACGTGGACACGGCGGCGCGGCTGCTTTCGCCGTCCCCGGAACATCCACTGGGGACGGACTCGCTGGGCCGCGACCTGCTGGCCCGCCTCGCCCACGGCGCCCTGCGCACGGCGGCCGTCGCGTCGGCCGTGACCGCGGTCAGCGTGGTCCTCGGCGTACTGCTCGGCATGGCGGCGCAAGCGAGCGCGGGGCTGACGGACGTGGTGGCGACGCTCCCCGCCGTGCTGGCCGGGCTGCTGGTCACCGGCCTCACCGGGCCCTCGGTCCTCGGCGCCGCCCTCGCGGTGTGCGTGGTCGGCTGGAGCCCGTACGCCGCCCAGACCTCGGCGCTCCTCCAGCAGGAGCGGGCGAGCGGCCACATCGCGGCGGCGGTCGCGCTGGGTGCCGGGCGGCGGCACCTGCTGCGCCGCCACCTGCTGCCCGCGCTGGTGCCGCCGCTGCTGCGCAACGCCCTGCTGCGGCTGCCCACCGCCGTCCTGGTACTGGCCTCGCTCGGCTTCCTGGGCCTGGGACAGCAGCCGCCCGCGCCGGAGTGGGGGCGGCTGCTGTCGGAGAACCAGCCCTACGCCGAGCTGGCGCCCTGGACCGTGCTGGGACCCGCCGCCGCGCTCGTGGTGCTGGCCGTGCTCGCGGTCACGGCCGCCATGGTCGTGCGAGGGGACGGAAGGACCCCCCGATGAGCACCACGACGGCCGGCGTCCGCGGGTACCGCTGACCGGGCTTGTGCCGGGACCGCGTCCGCCGGGGCCGACCGGGGGTGGGCTGCGGCGCCGTCGTGGGTACGGGCGCGGGGCGGCCGTTCCACCGCCGGTGCGCCCGTCCGGTTCGGCCCGGTACGCGCCGTCTCCCTCCGCCCACTCCCGTACGAGACGCGGAGACGGGCGGGGGACAACGCGGGACAGCGCTCGTTCGGCGTCCTCGGGGCCTGTCCACACCTTCCGCCGGTCTCCTCCGTACGGCTGTGGACAACGTGTGGCCGCCCCGGCCCGTACGGGCTGCCGACCCGGTGTGGAGAGCGAGGTGGAGGGGGTGTGGAGGGCGGGGTCCGGGCCGGTCAGCGGATGCCGTTGAAGTCCGTGCCCACGACGAGGGTGACGGCGCCGGCCACCGCGCTCGCGTCCTGTTTCGCCGTGACACCGGGCAGCCGG
>NZ_JBSFUB010000137.1:0-14384 GCF_053591575.1 Streptomyces altiplanensis
GGGGGCGCGCGGCCGCTTTTCTCTGGGGGGGTGCCCCGCGCCCGCGCCCCCCCCCGGACGCGCCTCACCACTCATTTCCGTACCGCGGGGAGGAAGCAGGATCATGGGCGTCACGCTCGCCAAGGGAGGCAACGTCTCCCTCTCCAAGGCCGCACCGAATCTCACCCAGGTGCTGGTCGGGCTCGGCTGGGATGCGCGCTCCACCACAGGAGCCCCCTTCGACCTCGACGCCAGCGCGCTGCTGTGCCAGAACGGCCGCGTGCTCGGCGACGAGTACTTCGTCTTCTACAACAACCTCAAGAGCCCCGAGGGCTCGGTCGAGCACACCGGTGACAACCTGACCGGTGAGGGTGACGGCGACGACGAGTCGATGATCATCGACCTCTCCCTGGTGCCCGAGCACTGCGACAAGATCATTTTCCCGGTCTCGATCCACGACGCGGACAACCGAGGCCAGACCTTCGGCCAGGTCAGCAACGCCTTCATCCGCGTGGTCAACCAGGCCGACGGCCAGGAGCTGGCCCGTTACGACCTCTCCGAGGACGCTTCCAGCGAGACCGCGATGATCTTCGGTGAGGTGTACCGGTACGGCGGGGAATGGAAGTTCCGAGCGGTTGGACAGGGGTATGCGTCAGGTCTGCGGGGCATCGCCCTAGACTTCGGGGTCAACGTTTCGTAAAGCCGCGCACGGCGCGGGGGAGACCCGTACTTACACGATGGGGTAGCCAGTGGTTCTGAAAACCTTCGGCTGGTCGTTTGCCGTCACGGCACTCGGACTGGCTTTCGCCGCCTGGCAGTGGGGGTGGGAGGCGTTCGGGGTCGTACTGATCCTGTCGATCCTCGAAATCTCGCTGTCCTTCGACAACGCGGTGGTCAACGCCGGAATCCTGAAGAAGATGAATGCCTTCTGGCAGAAGATCTTCCTTACCATCGGCATCCTGATCGCCGTCTTCGGTATGCGGCTGGTCTTCCCTGTCGCCATCGTCGCGATCAGTGCCAAGGTCGGTCCCATCGAGGCGATCCAGCTCGCGATGGACCAGCCCAAGCAGTACGAAGCCCTGGTCACGGACGCCCACCCGGCGATCGCGGCCTTCGGTGGCATGTTCCTGCTCATGATCTTCCTGGACTTCATCTTCGAGGACCGGGACATCAAGTGGCTCGGCTGGATCGAGCGTCCGCTGGCCAGGCTCGGCAAGGTCGACATGCTGTCGGTCTGCATCGCGCTGATCGTCCTGCTCGGCACGGCGATGACCTTCGCGACCCACGCGCACACCAGCTCGGGGTACCAGGACAAGTCGGCCACGGTGCTGCTCTCCGGCGTCGCCGGCCTGATCACGTACCTCATCGTCGGCGGTCTCTCCAGCCACTTCGAGAACAAGATCGAAGAGGAAGAGGAGCGCGAGCACGAAGAGGAGGAGAAGGCCAAGGCGGAAGGCAAGGACCCGTCCCTCGTCGGCCTGGCGGGCAAGGCCGCGTTCTTCCTCTTCCTGTACCTGGAAGTCCTCGACGCCTCCTTCTCGTTCGACGGTGTCATCGGCGCCTTCGCCATCACGAACCACATCTTCTGGATGGCGCTCGGCCTCGGCATCGGCGCGATGTACGTACGTTCGCTGACGGTCTACCTGGTCCGCCAGGGCACCCTGGACGACTACGTCTACCTGGAGCACGGCGCGCACTACGCGATCGGCGCGCTCGCGGTCCTTCTGCTGATCACCATCGAGCACGAGATCAGCGAGCTCATCACCGGTCTCATCGGTGTCCTCCTGATCGCGGCCTCCTTCTGGTCCTCGATCCGCCGCAACAAGCGGCTCGCGGCCGCCGAGGACGGCAAGGGGCCGTCCTCGGGAGACAAGACTGAGGTCCCGTCCGGGGTGTGACCCGGCAGGGATTGAGGAACGCTCTGAGCGGGGCGGTCACGAGGCGTCGGCCTCGTGACCGCCCCGCGGCCTTGCGTGCCGTTACGCGGGGCTTTCAAGAGACACCTGGGGGTGGGGGCGGAATGGCTTTCTGGGACAGCCTGCGGCGGAACGGGGCCGAGCAGTTCACGTCCGGCAACGCCGCGGCCAACGCGATCGAGCTGACCAGACGGAACCCTTCGGTCTCGCTCACCAAGCAGGGCGCGGCCACCGGCAATCTGCGCGTCAACCTTTCGTGGCGGATGCGCACTTCCGACATCGGAGGCAAAACGCGGCGCAGCGGCAGTCTGCTGCGCCGGCCGCTCAAGTTCTTCCAGCCGGAACTGGTCCAGGCGCACACCCAGGGCGTGGTCAACGTCGACCTCGACCTCGGCTGCCTCTACGAGCTGGTGGACGGCACCAAGGGCGTCGTACAGCCGCTGGGCAGCTTCTTCGGCAGCCTGAACGCACCGCCGTACGTCCAGCTCAGCGGCGACGACCGGTTCGGCGCGCCGTCGGGCGAGACGATCTATGTGAACCTCGACCACCGCGAGGCGATCAAGCGGCTGCTGGTCTTCGTCTACATCTACGACCAGACGCCGGCCTTCGACCGTACGCACGCCGTGGTGACGCTCTTCCCGAGCAACGGTCCGCGCATAGAGATCGAGCTCGACGAGCGCGCCCCGCAGGCCCGTTCGTGCGCCGTCCTCACCGTCGAGGACGTCAAGGGCGACCTGGTGGTGCGGCGCGAGGTGAAGTTCGTCTACGGCTTCCAGGCGGAGCTGGACCGGCTGTACGGGTGGGGCCTGCAGTGGGGGCGCGGCTACAAGACCAAGGCCTGACGGGCCTGACGGGCCCGGTCTCCGGGCCCGTCAGGAGTCGCGTTCTCCAGGCGTTTCCTCCAGGCGCGGACGAACTGCTAGGCGCGGACGAACTGCGGCCCCTGCGGCGGCAGCCGGAAGTTCGGGTCCGGCGCGAAGGCAGCGGCGGCGGCGGGCTGCGGGTAGCCGTAGGCGGGCTGGGTCGACGCCGACCGGGGGTAGCCGTAGGCGGGCGCGGTCGTCGGCTGCGGGTAGCCGTACGCGGGCTGGGCGGGGTGGAGCGGCGGCTGGGCGGGCGGCTCGGGGGCCGGGGCCGGGGCCGCCGCGGACGTCGCCGCCGACGCGGGTTCCGCGGCCGCTCCCTCCGTCTCCTCCGTCTCGTCCACCGAGATGCCGTGGTCCGTGGCCAGGCCGATCAGGCCGTTCGAGTAGCCCTCACCCAGCGCCCTGAACTTCCAGCCCTCGCCGCGCCGGTACAGCTCCCCGCAGATCAGCGCGGTCTCCGCACCCGTCTCCGGCCTGACCTCGAAGTACGCGAGCGGCTCGCCGCTCCCGGCCGCGGTGGCGTCGTACACCTCGATGCGCAGGTCCCGTACGTGCTCGAACGGGACGTTCTCCGTCGAGGCGACGATCAGGATCCGGTCCACGGCCGGTTCGAGCGCCGTGAGGTCCGTCTGCACCGAGTCGGTGACGCCGTCGGGCGTGCGCTTCTTGCCCAGGCTCCGGACCAGGCCCGAGGGGTGGCGGGGCTGGTTGTAGAAGACGAAGTCCTCGTCGGAGCGCACGCGCCGGTCGACGCCGAGCAGCAGTGCCGAGGCGTCCACTTCGGGGACGTCGGGGCCGGGGGTCCAGCGCAGCACAGCCCGTACGGCCGTGGCGTCGAGCGGGACGTTCGAGCCCTTCAGCATGGCGTGCGTCATGCCTGTCATCCTGCCTTCCCGAGGCTCCCGCGGACAACGCGGGGCCCTGTTTCCCTACGGTCGGAGGTCGTGCTTTTGTGTGAGTAACCTGAAGTTCATGCGCACGGGGAACTCTTGACACGGTCCCTACGTACTATTACCGGCCACAGAGCAATGGGCCGACACGGCAGCACGGGGGGATTTTGATGCGTCATTTCGGGCATATCCCGCCCACTGTCCGAGAGAACCTCTTTCACCAGGAGCCGGTCACGTTCGATGCCGGGTCCTCGGCCCGTACGCTCTCCGCCGCTCTCGGCGCCACGCTCTACAGCCCGGCCACCCGGCCGGCGCTCGCCGACGACGTGGTGAAGCAGGCGGGGCGCGGGGTCGTCTCGATGGTGCTCTGCCTGGAAGATTCCATCGACGACGCGGAAGTCGCCGGGGCTGAGGAGAACCTCGTCCGGCAGTTCGCCGAGCTCGACGCGCGGGGTCCGGAGCTGCCGCTGCTGTTCGTCCGGGTCCGCGAATCCGGGCAGATTCCCGACCTGGTGCACCGGCTGGGCCCCTCGGCACGGCTGCTGTCCGGATTCGTACTGCCGAAGTTCACCGAGGAGCGTGGCGTCGCCTTCCTGGAGGCGCTCGCGGCCGCGGAGGCGGCGAGCGGGCAGCGGCTGTTCGCGATGCCCGTCCTGGAATCACCGCAACTGCTCCACCTGGAGACCCGGGCCGAGACGCTGGGCGGTATCGCCCGCACCGTCGACAAGTACCGGGAGCGGGTGCTCGCGCTGCGCCTGGGCGTCACCGACTTCTGCTCGGCGTACGGGCTGCGCAGGGCGCCCGACATGACGGCGTACGACGTGCAGATCGTGGCCGGGGTCATCGCCGACGTGGTGAACGTGCTCGGGCGCTCGGACGGCACGGGCTTCACGATCACCGGTCCCGTGTGGGAGTACTTCCGGGTCCAGGAGCGGATGTTCAAGCCGCAGCTGCGCCGCAGCCCCTTCGTGGGGCAGGCGGAGGCGCTGCGCGCGTCGCTCATCGAGCACGACATGGACGGGCTGCTGCGGGAGATCTCGCTCGACCGCGCGAACGGGCTGCTCGGCAAGACCTGCATCCATCCGTCGCACGTACTGCCCGTGCACGCGCTGTCGGTGGTCAGTCATGAGGAGTTCAGCGATGCGCAGGACATCCTGCGGCCGGAGCGGGGCGGTGGCGGAGTGATGCGTTCCGCCTATACGAACAAGATGAACGAAGTGAAGCCGCACCGCGCATGGGCCGAACGCACGCTGCTGAGGGCCGAGGTCTTCGGGGTGGCCCGCGAGGACGTCGGCTTCGTGGAGCTGCTGACCGCCGGAATAACCGGCTGAGACGGCTGGGACGGCTGACGGCCGGTGGCTGGACCGGCCGAGCCGACTGCCGACTGCCGACCGAGCCGGCTGAGAGCGAGACTGAGATGGGGACGGACGACGTGGTGTGGTCGGGAACGTGGGTCGCGGAGCGGCTGGGCGTCGAACTCGTCGCCGACGGCGAGGGGCAGCGGCCCGACGGCTTGAACGATCTGCTGGGACTGGCCCTGCGCCGCAATCCGAAGCGGGCCCATCTGCTGGTGTCGAACGTGCTGGGCAAGCACGTGCCGCAGTTGCCCTCCCGGGTGTACGGGGCGGGGTTCGCGCTCGGCGAGGACGTACGGAAGCTGCTGGGTGACGAGGCGGCCGCACGCGCGGTGGTCCTCGGATACGCCGAGACGGCGACGGGACTCGGCCACGCGGTCGCGGACGGCGTGGGCGTGGCGCCGTACCTCCACTCGACGCGTCGCCCGGTCGACGGCGTGCCGGCGGCGGGCGGCTTCGAGGAGTCCCACTCGCACGCCACCTCGCATCTGCTGCTGCCGGAAGATCCCGGGCTGCTGGCCGGCGAGGGGCCGCTGGTCCTCGTCGACGACGAGTTCTCCACGGGCAACACGGTGCTCAACACCATCCGCGACCTGCACGGGCGGTACCCGCGCGAGCGGTACGTGATCGTGGCCCTGGTCGACATGCGTTCGGCACGGGACCGCAGGCGGCTGGAGGAGTTCGCGCGGGAGATCGGCGCGCGCGTCGACCTGATCGCGATGGCCTCGGGCACGGTCCGCCTGCCGGAGGGCGTACTGGAGAAGGGCCGGGCCCTGGTGGCGCGGTACGACCCCTCTCCGCCGCCCCACTCCGGCCCCACGTCCCCGGAGCCCGCCCGCGCCGCTTCCCGGTCCGCCACGCCCACCCGCGTCGAGCTGGGCTGGCCGAGCGGTGTGCCCGACGGGGGACGGCACGGGTTCGTACCCGCGCACCGGGCCGTGCTGGAGGGCGCGCTGCCGGGCATGGCCGACCGTATCGCCGGGGCGCTGCCCGAAGACGCGCGCCGCGTACTGGTTCTCGGCTTCGAGGAGCTGATGTACGCGCCGCTCAGGCTGGCCACCGCGCTGGAGGAGCGCGTCGAAGCCGAGGTGCGGTACTCGACCACCACCCGCTCACCCGTGCTCGCCGTCGACGACCCGGGGTACGCGATCCGCACGCGCATCGTCTTCCCCGCGCACGACAATCCCGCCGACGGCCCCGGCGCGCGCTACGCCTACAACGTCGCGGGCGCCGGCTTCGACGCCGTCGTCGCCGTGGTCGACTCCGCCGCCGACACCCCCGCACTGCACGCGCCCGACGGCCTCCTCGCCTGCCTGGCCGCCCACACCGGGCACGTCGTGCTGGCAGTCGTCCCCTCGTACATACCCGCGATACCCGATGTGCCAGGCATGCCCGAGATGCCCGAGCGACGAGTCCCCGAACGGCAGGAACCGCCCATGCCCGAGCCCCTCCGCGGCCCCGCCTTCTCCTCCTACGCACCGGAGGACGTCGGCTGGCTCCTCCAGGACCTCTCGGGCGTCGAGCTCGAGGCCCCGACGGAGGAGCGCGAGGAAGCGATCCAGAGCGGCGGCGCGCACTACGCCGAGTCGCTCCCCGTCGAGTACCAGCCGAACGCCCAGTACCAGCAGCTCTTCATGGCCGCCCTGGAGACCTCGGCCACCCGCATCGCCCGGGCCGTCGCCACCGTCACCGAAACCGTCCTGGCCGAACGCTCCCCCCTTCCCGTACTGGTCTCCCTGGCCCGCGCCGGCACGCCCGTCGGTGTACTGATGCGCCGCTACGCCCAGCACCGGCACGGGCTCGACCTCCCGCACTACGCCGTCTCCATCGTCCGCGGCCGCGGCATCGACGAGACCGCCCTGCGCTGGCTGGCCGCGCACCACGACCCGGCCGACGTCGTCTTCGTCGACGGCTGGACGGGCAAGGGCGCGATCACCCGCGAACTCGCCCAGGCCCTGGACAGCTTTGCCGCCACCACCGGCATCGACGGCTTCAGCCCGGAGATCGCCGTCCTCGCCGACCCCGGCGGCTGTGTGAAGACCTACGGCACACGCGAGGACTTCCTCATCCCCTCCGCCTGCCTCAACTCCACCGTCTCCGGTCTGATTTCGCGCACGGTCCTCCGTTCCGACCTGGTCGGCCCCGACGATTTCCACGGGGCGAAGTTCTACCGCGAACTCGCCGACGGCGATGTGTCCGGCCACTTCCTCGACACCGTCGCCGCCCGTTTCGACGAGGTCGCGGACGCCGTGGACGCCGAGGTCAAGGAACTGCTGTCGGCGGACCGCGCCCCCACCTGGGAGGGCTGGGCGGCCGTCGAGCGCATCAGCGAGGAGTACGGCATCCACGACGTGAACCTCGTCAAGCCCGGCGTCGGCGAGACCACTCGTGTCCTGCTGCGCCGCGTCCCCTGGAAGATCCTCGCCAAGCGCGGCGCCGGCGCCGACCTCGACCACGTGCGCCTCCTGGCGGAGCAGCGCGGCGTCCCCGTCGAGGAGGTCGACGGACTCCCGTACACCTGTGTCGGGCTGATCCATCCCCAGTACACACGCGGCGCCACCGGCGCGGACGGCAAGGCGGTAACAGCGAAGTGACCAGCCGCCCTCCCGTCCTTGTCGCCAGCGATCTCGACCGCACCCTGATCTACTCCACCGCGGCCCTCGGCCTGCGTATGCCCGACGCCGAGGCGCCGCGCCTGCTCTGCGTCGAGGTCTACCAGAGCAAGCCGCTCTCCTACCTCACGGAGACCGCCGCCGGCCTGATGACGCAGCTCGCTGCCGCGACCTGGTTCGTACCGACGACCACCCGCACCCGCGAGCAGTACCAGCGCATCCGGCTCCCTGTCCCCACCCCCCGTTTCGCGATCTGCGCCAATGGCGGCCACCTTCTTGTCGACGGAGTGTCCGACCCGGACTGGCAGGCCCAGGTGGCGAAGACGCTCGCGGACGAGTGCGCCTCCCTGGCCGAGGTCCGCGCCCACCTCGTCGCCGCCGCCGACCCCGCCTGGCTGCTGAAGGAGCGGGTCGCCGAGGACCTCTTCGCCTACCTCGTCGTCGAGCGCGCGCTGCTGCCGGACGAGTGGGTCAAGGAACTCGGAGAGTGGGCAGAGGCACGAGGCTGGACGGTCTCCCTCCAGGGCCGCAAGATCTACGCCGTACCGAAGCCGCTCACCAAGAGCGCGGCCATGCGCGAGGTGGCCCGGCGCACCGGCGCCACTCTCACCCTCGCCGCAGGCGACTCCCTCCTCGACGCGGACCTGCTGCTGGCCGCTGACCACGGCTGGCGACCGGGACACGGCGAGCTGGCCGACACGGGCTGGACCGCCCCGCAGGTCACCGTCCTCCCCGAGGCCGGCATCGCGGCGGGCGAAGAGATCCTGCGCTCCTTCATCCACGCCGCCGGCCGACACCCGGCCTGAACATCCGAACGCCCACGAAGAGCAGCACCGCCAGCACGGCGCCCACCAGCACCACCTTCGAGTACGTGGAGACATAACCCGTCACGTCCGTCCAGTTCTCGCCCAGCGCGTAACCGGCGAGGACGAAGACGGTGTTCCATATCGCGCTGCCGAGCGTGGTGAGCCCGAGGAAGACCGGCAGTGGCATGCGCTCGACCCCCGCGGGCACCGATATCAGGCTCCGGAAGATCGGGATCATCCGTCCGAAAAAGACCGCCTTGGTGCCGTGGCGCAGGAACCAGGCCTCAGTCCGCTCGATGTCGGAAACCTTCACCAGCGGCAGCTTGGCCGCTATCGCGACGGTCCGGTCGCGCCCGAGCAGCGCCCCCACCCCGTACAGCGCGAGGGCACCGACCACCGAACCCGCCGTGGTCCACAGCAGGACGGCGATCAGGCTCATCTGCCCGGTACTGGCGGCGAATCCCGCCAGCGGCAGAATCACCTCGCTGGGCAGGGGCGGGAACAGGTTCTCCAGGGCGATGGCAATGCCGGCGCCCGGCGCCCCCAGGGTGTCCATGAGGGAGTTGATCCATTGTGGTGCGCTGCTCTCGGTCATGCGATCCACATTAGGAATCCGCACCTGAAGCCACACTGAAGAAGGCCGCAGGATTCCCGGGCATCAGCCACAGGAAAACACTGCGGTTTTCCGCAGTGCGCGGGCCCGCACCGCCCGGCTAGCGTGCTTGATCATGAAAGCAGTCGTGTGGCGCGGAGTCCGGTTCGCGGCAGGTCTCGTCATCGGGGCGTGGTCCGCGGTCGCCGAGCTGGTCTTCGTGCTCGTCTCCGCAGTGGCACTGCTGCTCGTGCTGGCGTGGCCGCACGGACGGCAGTCAGTGATGCGCCCCGTCGCGGCCGGGAGCCGTCGCCTGACCGAGTTCGAGCGCGGCCGGCTGGGCACCTTCCTCGGAATACGGATATCCGAGACGTACGCGAGCGAGCGCGCCCTGCGCTACCTCGCCGCGCGCTGGACGCTGGGCCTGCTCGGTGCCGTCGTCCTGGTCTCCGTCCTCATCGGCGCCGGCTACGGCACCTTCTTCGTGTACGGCTGGCTGATCGCCGACATCAAGTCTCCCGGCATGGTCGCCTTCAGCACCCTCGGCGGGCTGTTCCTGCTCTTCCTGGCGTTTCAGGGAATATTCGGAGTCGCCTCACTGGAGGGGCAGCTGGCCCGCCACTTCCTCGGTCCGAGCCACCAGGACGAGCTGGAGCGCCGTATCGCGCAGCTGGCCGCCAGCCGCGCCGGAGTCGTCGAAGCCGTCCTCGACGAACGCCGCCGTATCGAAAGGGACCTGCACGACGGGGTGCAGCAGCACCTCGTGGCCCTGGGCATGCTGCTCGGCCGCGCCCGCCGCAGCCGGGACGCCGAGCACGCACAGGCGTTGCTGCGCCAGGCCCACGAGCAGAGCGGCGAAGCGCTGGCCGAGCTGCGCGAAGTCGCCTGGCGCGTCTACCCGACGGTCCTCGACGAAGCAGGACTGCGGGCAGCCCTGGAGACGGTCGCGGAGCGCACGCTGCTCCCCGTCCACCTGGACTACCGGCTGGAAGGAGAACCCGCCAAGGCGCCCGCGGCCGTCGCGTACTTCGTCGTCTCCGAGGCCGCGACCAACGCCGTCAAGCACGCGGACGCCACCCGGCTCGGCGTGCGGCTCTTCCGCACCGGAAACGCCGGCCCGGACGGCGGCCGCACACTCCACGTCCGGGTCGAGGACAACGGAAAGGGAGGCGCCGATCCGTCCGGCAGCGGGCTCGTCGGCCTGGGCCGTCGCGTCGCCGCCCTCGACGGCAGTCTCCACGTCGACAGCCCGCCCGGCGGCCCCACCACCATCACCGCGGAGATCCCATGCGCGTAATCCTGGCCGAAGACTCGATCCTCCTGCGGGAAGGCCTGGTGCGGCTGCTCGCCGAGGAGGGGCACGAAGTGCTCGCGGCGGTCGCCGACGCCGAGGCACTTCTCGTGGCGGTCGAAGCAACGCCGCCCGATGTGGTCGTGGCCGACGTCCGGATGCCGCCGACGCACACCGACGAGGGGCTGCGGGCCGCTCTCGAGATCCGCCGACGCCACCCGCGGGTGGGGGTGCTGGTGCTCTCCCAGTACGTCGAGAAGAGGTATGCCACCGAGCTGCTGACCGGAGACTCCGGAGGGGTGGGATACCTCCTCAAGGACCGGGTGGTCCAAGTGGACGAATTCCTCGACGCGCTGGACCGGGTCGCGGCGGGGCGGGCGGCCTTCGACTCCGAGGTCGTACGCCAGCTGCTGACCCGCTCGACCCGCACCGATCCGCTGTCCCGCCTCACCGAGCGGGAGCGCGACGTGCTCGCCGAGATGGCCCAGGGGCACACCAACGCGGCGATCGCGACGCGGCTGCACGTGTCGCAGAGCGCCGTGGAGAAGCACACCAACGCAATCTTCGAGAAGCTCGAACTGCCGGGAAACAGTGGCTACAGTCGCCGGGTTCTGGCCGTACTCCGATATCTGGGCACCTGAGAGGGACGCGATGAGCAAGGGAAACAGCACCCCCGTCACCGACGAGCTGTACGCGTACATGCTGGCGCACAACCCCCCGCTGGACACCGTGCAGCGGGAGCTCGTCGACATCACCTACCGGCAGTTGCCGGAGCACGCGGGCATGCAGTCCGCCGAGGAGCAGGGGCCGCTCCTCGCCTTCCTGGTCCGGCTGACCGGGGCACGGCACGTCGTCGAGATCGGTACGTTCACCGGTTTCTCCGCGCTGTCGATGGCGCAGGTCCTGCCCGCAGACGGCCGGCTGATCACGTGCGACGTGTCGGAGGAGTGGACGGCGTACGCGCGCGACGCCTGGGCGAAGGCGGGCGTCGCCGACCGCGTCGAACTGCGCATCGGCCCTGCCCTGGACACCTTGCGCGCCATGCCCGCGGAGCCGCACATCGACGTCGCCTACCTCGACGCCGACAAGGTCAACTACGTGCCGTACTGGGAGGAGCTGGTGCCCAGGATGCGACAGGGCGGAGTGATCGCCACCGACAACGTCTTCTTCCACGGAGGCGTCACGGACCCGGACGCGACGGGCGCGGCGGCAGCGATCAAGGAGTTCAACGACCGGGTGACGGCCGACGCGCGCATGGAGAGCATCATGATCCCCGTCGCGGACGGCGTGACGCTCTCCAGGAAGCGCTGATCCTCAGCCGCAGCACCCGCCGCCGCAGCACCCGCCCCCGCCCCCGCCGGAGGGCGCGGCCGAGGCGGACCTGGCCGTACCGCCCACGGCGACGGCGGACAGCAGCTTGACGGTGTCGTCGTGCCCGTCCGGACAGGTGGCGGGCGCGGAGGACTCGGCCATGGGCCGGTTCAGCTCGAAGCTGGTGCCGCAGGAGCGGCAGCGGTACTCGTAACGAGGCATGCCCACAGGTTACTGAGTCGCCCTCCGGTTCAGGAGCCCGCGCCCCGCTCCTCACGGATCTCCGAGACGACCCGCGCCACCGTGCGCCGTACGGCCTCGGTCTCGGTCAGGAAGTGCCAGTAGTCGGGGTGGCGGCCTTCCAGACCCGCGACGGCCCGTTCCAGCCGGGCCACCGAGTCGTCGAGCGGACGGGCATGCCGCGGATCGGGCGTATTGCGCCCGGCCATGGCCAGCCGCTGAGCGTCCCTGATCGCGAACCGCGTCCGCTCGATTTCCTGCTGCGGGTCCTTGGACACGGCATTGAGCCGCTGCAACCGGTCTCCGGCAGCCGAAACCGCCTCGTCGGTGGAGTTCAGCAGCGCCCTGACCGTGCTGAGCAGGGAGACGGCATCGGGCCACCGCTGCTCGTCACGCGCCTTCGCCGCTTCCGCGATCTTCTCCTCGGCCTGCCGGACCGTTTTCGCTGTCTGCGCGGGTACGGACTGCAAGTCCTGCCAGCACGCGGCGGTGAACCGGCGCCGCAGCTCGCTCAGGATCGGTTCGACCTTGCCCGCCCGGGTCGTCAGCGCCTGGGCCCGGGTCCGCAGCGACACCAACCGCCGGTCGATCTCCGCCGCCCGCTCCGGCAGCCGCTCGGCCTCGGTCCGCACGGCGTCGGCGTCGCGCAGCACCTGGTCCGCACGCTGCAGGGTCTCCGGTACGCCGTGCCGTCCGGCGCCCTCGTTGAGCTTGGTCAGCTCGGGCGCGAGGGCCGCCAGCCGGGCCGCGAGATCATCGGCCCTGAGCCCCGAGGTCCGTACCGCATCCAGCGCATTGCTCGCCGCGAGAAGCGTCTGACGGGCCCGCTCCACGGCGGGAGCGAGCCGGGCGAGCTGCGTCTCCGCCGTGTCGAGCAGCGGCCCCAGCCCCTGCGCGTACCGGTCGAGCTCGCCCTTGACCCGTACCAGCTCGTCCTTGGCTTTGCTCAGCTCCGTGCGCGCCTTGGCGGCCGTGGCAGCCTCCAGGTCGTCACGGTCGAGGTCGTGAGCGTCGACGGCGGTGATGTACGTATGGCTGACCTCGTCGATGCGCCGCCCCAGCGCCGCGAAGTCCTCCACGGCTCTGCGGGCCTTCGGCGAACTGTCCACCGCCGTGATCGTCTCGATCGAGATCCGCAGGTCGCGCTGGGCGGTGTCCAGCTCGTAGAAGGCCGCGGCGGCCTCGTCCTTGGCGGCCTGGGCGTCGGCGCGCACATTCTCCCCGCGCCCGCCGAACCAGCGCCTCGTACCGCCGCCCGCGAAGGCGAAGGGAAGCGTGACGATCAGCGGCACCGGCAGGAGCACGAGCGCGACGACGTCCCGGACGGCACCCGCTTTCGTACGGCGGCGTACTCGCTGCGTGTACGGCTGCGCGTGTGTCGCCGTCACATCCCTCTCCCGTGCTGTGTCCGCCCCTGCCCGGTACATTCTCCCACCAGGTAAGGACGAACACACGGGCCGGTTAGTTCGCGCTTCGCAGGGTGATTTCCCCGTTGTCGCTGTTCGCCCTCACCACATGGGGGCTGTTCGGGTCGCGCGGCACGTCGACCCGGACGTCGCCGTTGTCGCTCCTGGCCGTCACGCTGTACGCGGCCCTGGGCAGGTCGATACCGATCTCGCCGTTGTCGCTGCCGGCCTCCACCAGGTCCGGGACGACGGTGAAGGCCATCCGCACACTCCCGGAGTCGGACACTGCTTTCACCCTCTTCGACGAGATCCCCTCCGCGACGATCTCCCCGTTGTCACTGGTCAGATCCAGCGGGCCGCCGGAGTCCTTGACGATCACCTCGCCGTTGTCGGAGCGGAGCGTGAGGGCGGTGTCGAACCCGGTGGCCGTGACCTTCCCGTTGTCGTCCTTCACGGTCACCGCGACCCCGCGCGGCACCTTCACCCGGTGCCACGACTCGCAGTCGCTCACCATCGCGTCGCAGTGCTGTCGCAGCACGAGTTCGCTCCCCTTCATCTCCCAGGTGGACTCGGGCCCCTCACCGAGGAACACCCACCCGTCGGCACGCCGCGTGACCTCGACGTCCTTCACATCGGCCGGCACCAGTTCGAGGACCGAGTCGTCGGCGTCGATGGTCAGCGTCTTCCCGCTGAACGGAAACGACCGCTGCTCGGCGGGCGCGTCCTTGGCCTCGCTCCCGCCGCAGCCACTCAGAGCGACCACGGCGGCGACGGCCCCGCCGACGGCGAGAAAGGTGCGAGTACGAAGTGCCACGGTGATCGATCCCCCAAGTAGTCCCAGCGTGAGCCTTCACCGTATGAACGGCCCCGCCCCGGCGCGATGCGGACCACCACCGAACCGGGGTGGGGTTATCCCCACCACCGCCCGACGCCGCCCGGCCAGGGAACGGATTGCCATCCCTCCCCGTCGGCCATGTACGCTGTTGCCTCATCCACGGGTGCGTAGCTCAGGGGTAGAGCGCTGCTCTTACAAAGCAGATGTCGGCGGTTCGAAACCGTCCGCGCCCACAGTGAATAGCCGCAGGTAAGCGGCAGGATTGGCCCCCCGGTCATGATCGAC
>NZ_JBSFUB010000138.1:0-14321 GCF_053591575.1 Streptomyces altiplanensis
GGCTCGGTCCTGCGGGTGCTCGCCGGAGCGGCGGCGGGTGCCCCCGCGGTGCCGGCCGTACGGCAGACGGCCGCCTGGGCGGGGTCCGACGCGGCCGTCCCCGGCTGGGGGCCGAGTACGTCGAGTATGCCGAGTGCCCCGAGGGCGGCTGGGAGGCGGACGCCGGGGCGGCCCCCGGCCGGGGCCGTGCTCGCGTGGCGCAGGTGTACGGCGCGGCCGGTCCGGAAGTCGCGGGCCGGTTCGCGGACATTCGCGGACATTCGCGGACATGGGGCATGACGGCGCGACGCTCCTCACCGTCCGGGCGGACACACCGGTGGACGCCTTCGCACCGGGGTGGGCGCCGGCTCCGGCCGGGGCGTCAGTCGCCCGCGGCGGCCGTTCCCAGGAGCCCCCGGATGTGCGTCGTGGCGTCCCGGAACTCGGGCCGCCCCATGGTCTGCGCGTAGTCCCGCTCCGCGCCCATCCCGACTTCGACGATCTCCGTGATCGTGCCGGGCCGGGGGCTCATCACCACCACCCGGTCCGCGAGGTAGACCGCTTCCGAGATGGAGTGGGTGACGAGCAGGACGGTGGTGCCGGTCTCGCGCCAGATCCGGTTGAGCTCCATGTTCATCTGCTCGCGGGTGAGCGCGTCCAGCGCGCCGAACGGCTCGTCCATGAGCAGTACGGGCGGCTCGTGCAGCAGCGCGCGGCACAGTGCGACCCGCTGCTGCATGCCGCCGGACAGCTCGTGCGGGTAGGCGTCCTCGAAGCCGCCGAGCCCGGTCATCGCGATCAGTTCGGCGGCGCGCTCACGGGCCCGCGCGGCCGGCATCCTGCGCATCTCGGCCTGGAGGAGGATGTTGCGCCGGGCCGAGCGCCACTCCAGGAGTGCGGCGCGCTGGAAGACGTAACCGATGTCGTGGCGCGGCCCCTTCACCTGCTCGTCGCGGAGCCGGACCTGGCCCGAGGACGGCTTCAGCAGGCCGGCGACCAGCTTGAGGAGCGTCGACTTGCCGCAGCCCGAAGGGCCGACGATCGCCACGAACTCGCCCATCGCGACGTCGAGGCAGACGTCGCGCAGCGCGGTGACGTCCCTGTTCTTCGTGCGGAAGCGGACGGCCACGTCGTCGATGCCGACCGCCGCGGACGTCGCCGCGCGGAGCGTTGCGTTCCTGGCCATCGTCATCCCTTCAGCGCCGTGCCGGCGTCCCAGTACTCCGACACGGCCTTCGGGTCCCTGACCATCCCGGCCTCGGCGAAGACGTCGACGGTCTGCTCCCAGTCGGCCTCGGTGTTGACGCCGGGCGCCTTGCCCTCGGTCGCGTCGGTGTGCAGCAGCGTCAGCGTCGTCCTGAACTGCTCCGACAACACGTCCTGGGGCGGGAGCTGCTCCGAGGCCCCGTCCATCGAGGCGATCGCGGGTCCGGGCGTCTTCTCGGCCTCCGCCCAGGATTCGCTGACGGCCTCGACCATGCGCTTGGCGACGTCCGCCCTGGGGCCGGCCAGGCTCTTCGGCCCGGCGATCAGGCCGTTGGAGTAGAAGTTCAGGCCGTGCTCGGAGAAGCGCAGGTAACCGACGTCCTTCTTCGCCTTGTTCCGCATGGTCGGGCCCTGGTCGCTCGCGTAACCGAGCAGCGCGTCGGTCTTGCCGGAGATCACCGCGGCGATCTTGCCCGCCGGGTCGGTGTTCTGGACCTTGACGTCGGACTCCGCCAGGCCGTTCTTCTTGAGGAAGATCGGGAAGGTCTTGGAGAGCGCGTCGCCCGCCGTGCCCGCGACCGTCCTGCCCTTGAGGTCCGCGGGCGTCTCGATGCCCTGCGCGTCGAAGAACTGCACGGACGCGGGCGTGGTCTGGAGGAAGACGCCTAGGCTCTTGACCTTCACGCCCTGGTCGACTCCGGCGAGCAGGGCGGGGGTGTCGGCCCAGCCGAAGTCGGTCTGGCCTGCGGCCGTCGCCTGGACGGTCTTCTGCGATCCCTGACCGGCCCTGATCGTCAGGTCGATGCCGTGCTTCTCGAAGATCTTCTTCTGCTTGCCGTAGTAGAAGGGGGCGTGTTCGCCGTACGGGTACCAGTTGAGCGTCAGTGTGACCTTGTCGAGCTTCTTGCCGGAGTCGCTCGTGCTGGTGGCGGAGCCGTCCTCGCCGCAGGCGGCCGTGACGACCAGCATCAGAGGTACGAGTCCGATCAGAAGTCTGCGCGCATGCATGGGGCCGGCCCTCTCGGAGTCAGTACGTGATGAGTACGCGGTCAGTACGCGGTGGTGACGGACGCGTCCCGGCGGCTCGCGTGCCACGGGAGCAGCAGCTTCTCGGCGATCTCGACGAGGACGAAGAGGACGACGCCGATCAGTGACATGACGAGCAGTCCCGCGAAGAGCATCGGGGTGTCGAGGTTCCCGTTGGCCTGGAGGATCACGTAGCCGAGTCCTTCGTTGGCGCCGACGAACTCGCCGACGACGGCGCCGGTCACGGCGAGCGTGACGGCCACCTTGAGCCCGGAGAAGAGGTGCGGGAGGGAGGCGGGGAAGCGGATCTTGACGAAGGTCTGCCAGGGGCTCGCCCCCATGGTCGCCGACAGTTGCAGCATTTCGGGGTCGACCGCCTTGAGGCCGGTCACCATGGAGATCACGACGGGGAAGAAGGCGATCAGCACGGCGATGAGGATCTTCGGCGCGATGCCGAATCCGAGCCAGACGACGAACAGCGGCGCGATGGCGATCTTCGGTACGACCTGGGCGAAGAGCAGGACCGGATAGAGCGTCTTCTCGACCGTCGACGAGTAGACCATCACCACCGCCGCGAACACGCCGACCACGACCGCGATCAGGAAACCGAGCAGTGTCTCGTAGGTGGTCACCCAGCTGTGCTGCGTGAGGTAACCCGTCTTCCGCGTCAGTACGTCGAGCGTCGCGCCGGGCGAGGGGACGAGATACGCCTCGACCAGTTCGGCCGCCGCGACCGTCCACCAGGCGACGAGCAGGGCCACCAGGAGGGCGACGGGGCGCCAGCTCTTCTCCGCCGCGCCGAGGAACCGTTCGCGGGCGCCCGGCTTCTCCCGTACGGCGACTCCGGCGGCCGGGGCCGCTCCGGCCGCCGTTTTCCCGGCTGCCGTCGTTGACGTTCCCGGTGCTCCCGTCGTTCCCGTCGTTCCCGGTGCTCCCGGCGTTCCCGGCATGACGTGCTGGCTCATGGTGAACTCCTCAGGAATACGGAGGCAGTTGCGAAGAGCTGGGCGGCTAGGAACCGGAAAACACTTTCAGAAAGCGCTTTCTGACAAGGTGTCGCCACGCTAGTGACCGGCTGTACGCACGGTCAATAGGCCGTCCCGAAGTTTCGGGGCCCTGCCGCCACCGCTCCCCACGGGGGCCGGGCCGAGTGCACGGGAATCACCGGCCCACGTGACGCCGGAGGCCGTCGCCCGCCGCGCGGGGTCCCCCCCTTCGGCTCCGGCTTCGTGTCCTCTGTCCCGGAGGGGCTCCATCGGAGCCTGTCCGGCGATTGAGGACACGCCCGAAGGGCGTCCGGGGGCCTGGGACTTGCCCCGGGTTCGGGAAGGGGCGGGCAGGGGAACAAGCCCGCCGCAAGCACCCCGCCCCGCCCACTCCCCCGTCCCCACTCCGAGGAGCCCCCACGATGCCCGCCCCCTACCTGCGACTCCCCCCGACCGACCGCCTGCGGTCGCCCCGCACCGGATGGACCCGCGCCCACTGGGAAGCCATGGCGGACCACCTCCTGGACTCCCTCGTCCCGTACGCGACACCGGGTTTCGCCCAGTACCGGCTCCCCGGACGAGGCAGCTGGTCGGGAGTGGTCTCGGACGGCCTCGAAGGCTACGCACGCTCATTCCTGCTGGCCTCCTTCCGGATCGCCGGATCGGGCGGTGACGTCGATCCGCGCCTGATCGAAAGGTACGTGCAGGGTCTGACAACGGGCACCGACCCGGACTCGGGCTCCGGAGAGGCCTGGCCGCGCCTCACAGACTGCTCCCAGCAGATGGTCGAGGCCGCCTCGATCGCCGTCGGCCTGCACGAGACCCGCCCCTGGATCTGGGACCGTCTCGACACCCGCGTCCAGGAGCGGGTGACCGACTGGTTCTCCGGCTTCGTCGGCGGCCGCACCTGGGACAGCAACTGGCGGCTCTTCCAGGTCGTGTCCGAGCAGTTCCTGGCCTCCGTCGGCGCGCCGCACAGCCGCTCCGACATCGAGGGCGGCCTGGACCGTATCGAGGACTGGTACGCCGGCGACGGCTGGTACACCGACGGCGACGGCCGGAACTTCGACTACTACACCGGCTGGGCGATGCACCTCTACCCGCTGCTGTGGTCCCGGATGGCAGGCGCCGACGACGGCGGCCGCACCCCCGTCTACCGGGACCGCCTCTCCCGGTTCCTCGCCACCTACCCGCACTTCTTCGGCGGCGACGGCTCCCCCGTCCACCAGGGCCGTTCCCTCACCTACCGCTTCGCGTCCGTCGCCCCCGTATGGATGGGCGCGCTCGCCGACTGCACCCCGCTGGAGCCGGGCGTCACCAGGCGTCTCGCCTCCGGTGCGCTCCAGCACTTCGCGGAGCGCGGCGTCCCCGACGAGCGGGGGCTGCTGCCCCTGGGCTGGTACGACACCTTCCTCCCGACGACCCAGTCCTACTCGGGTCCGGCGTCCCCCTACTGGGCGAGCAAGGGCTTCCTCGGCCTTCTCCTGCCCGCCGGCCACCCCACGTGGACCTCGCGCGAACTGCCGCTCCCCGTCGAGGAGTCCGACCAGTACACCGCGCTTCCGGCCCCCGGCTGGCTGCTCCACGGCACCCGCCACGACGGCATCGTGCGCCTCGTCAACCACGGCAGCGACCACAATCCGCTCACCGGCGACGCCGAGGACGATCCGCACTACGCGAAGTTCGCCTACTCCACGGCGACGGCGCCCGACGCCGCCGCGCACGCCTGGACGCGCGCCGTCGACAACCACCTCGCGCTCCTCGCACCCGACGGCACTCCTTCACGCCGCCGCCGGATCAACCCCGGCGACTGCGCGGGGCGTACCGCCTCCTCCTGGCACGTCGCGCACCTTCCCGGCGACGAGCGGGAGTTCCGTATCGACACGACCAGCGTGCTGTACGGACCGTGGGAGGTACGGGTCCACCGGGTGGAGGCCCCGGAGGGGGCGGGCGTGCGCGAGGGCGGCCACGCGGTGGCGGGGTCCGAGCGCCCCTGGGCAAAGACGGGCCCCGGCTGGGCCCTGGCCCGTACGGCCGAGGGCCTGACCAGCGCGGTCGTCGCGCTGTACGGCTGGGGCGCGGAGGAGGCCGCGGTCTCGCGCGACGTCCAGGCCAATGCGTACGGTCCGCACTCCGCGACACCGTTTCTGCGGCTCGGCGCCCATCCGGGCGGGCACAGCGTCCAGGTGTCCCTGATCGTGCTGTCCCGGGACACGGTCCACCCCCGGGCGCTGCGCGAGGCCGTCACGGCCGAGGTCTCCGCCGGATCGGTCCGGCTGTCCTTCCCCGACGGATCGGTCGCGGACGTATGACGTCACCGCACGGCGTGTGCGGTGTGCGGGCCCGGGTCAGAGCCAGATCCCGCCGTCCTCCCGGCGCCGGATCAGTTCGGCCAGCTCCGCCGCCATCGCCTTGATCGTCTCCAGTCCCGCCCGCCCCCACTGGCGCGGCTCGGTGTCGACGACACAGACCGTGCCGAGCAGGATGTCCGTACGGTCGATGACGGGTGCGCCCATGTACGACCGGATGCCGATCTCGTCGACGACCGGGTTGCCCGCGAACCGCGGGTAGTCGCAGACGTCCTCCAGAACGAGCGCCTTGCGCCGTGCGACGACATGCGGGCAGTAGCCGTGGTCACGGGCGAGGAACCGGCCGATACGGCTCGTCGCGGCCACCGCGCCCAGGTCGGTACCGCTGTGCGTGCCGGTCGGGGTGTGCAGTCCGGCGAAGAACTGCCGGTTCTCGTCAATGAAGTTGACCATGGAGTACGGCGCGCCGGTCACCTCCGCGAGCCGGTCGGCGAACGCGTCGAACGCGGGCACGGCCCGGTCGCCCAGCCCGAGCTGGTGGAGCCGCTGCACACGGGCGGGCGCCTGGGGGTCGGCGGGGGGAAGCAGCAGGGGACCGATCCTGTGGTGGGTCATGCGGGTGCTCCGTAACTCGGCGGGGCCGGGGTGAGGGTGAGGAGGTGCCGGACGAGGGTGACCAGCGTGTTGATCCCCGAACCGGCGACACGGGCGTCGCACAGCACGACGGGGATCTCGTGACCGAGGTCGAGCGCGGCCCGCACTTCCTCCGGTTCGTAGCGGTGGGCGCCGTCGAACTCGTTGACGGCCACGACGAACTCGATGCCGCGCCGCTCGAAGAAGTCGAGGGCCGCGAAGCAGTCCTGGAGGCGGCGGGTGTCGGCGAGCACGACGGCGCCGAGGGCGCCCTTGGAGAGTTCGTCCCACATGAACCAGAAGCGCTCCTGGCCGGGGGTGCCGAAGAGGTACAGCACGTGCCGGTCGTCGAGAGTCAGCCGGCCGAAGTCCATGGCGACGGTCGTCGTGGCCTTGTTCTCGACACCTTCCAGGCGGTCGGTCCCGACGCTCATCTGGGTGAGCAGTTCTTCCGTGCTCAGCGGTGCGATCTCGCTGACCGCTCCCACAAAGGTCGTCTTGCCGACCCCGAACCCGCCCGCGACGAGGATCTTGAGTGCGGTGGGAAACAGGTCAGAGCCGTCGTCGTAGGCCATCGAGCACTGCCTCCAGCAGGGATAGGTCGGTGGGCTGGTCGTCGAAGCGGGGCGCGTGGGTGGTGAGCGCTCCGCAGCCGACCAGGTCGGACAGCAGCACCTTGGTGACGACCGCGGGAAGCCGCAGATACGCCGCGATCTCCGCGACCGAGGTGGGATGTGCGCACAGCCCGAGCGCCTGGGCGTGCTCGGGACCGAGGTGCATCAGCGGCTCCACCCCGGTGGCCCGCACCATGGACAGCAGGTCGAGGGCGGTCGTGGGGCGGGTGCGGCCGTCACTCACCGCGTACGGGCGGACGAGCCGGCCGGCCGCGTCGTCGAGCCACGGCCCGTCCTGCGGGGGCGGCACCCTCAGAATCCCGTGGCGCTCTGTGCACCCGCCCTCTGCCTGGCCGGTGTCACCAGGTACGGCCTGACGCTCTTGACGAGCATCGCCATCTCGTAGCCCAGCACCGCCGCGTCCGCCTCCCGGCCCGCGAGTACCGCGAGACAGGTGCCGGAGCCGGCGGTGGAGACGAAGAGGAGGGTGGAGTCCAGCTCCACGACGACCTGGCGGACCTCTCCGGCGTCACCGAAGCGGGCGCCCGCGCTGCGGCCGAGCGAGTACAGGCCGGAGGCGAGGGCGGCCATGTGGTCGGCGCTGTCGTTGTCGAGGCCGTGGACCGACTTGACCAGGCCGTCGGAGGAGAGCAGAACCGCGTTGCGCGTGAAGGGAACACGCTGGACCAGGCCGCTCAACAGCCAGTCGAGGTCGGGCACTCGGCCGGTCGGCGCATCACTCGCCATGGTGCATCTACTCCTTGGGGTACCGCGGGACGGAAGGGTGGGGAGAACGACGGGAGCGGTCAGCCCGCGCCGCCCTCCCGCGGGTGGTACGGCTGCGGCTGCTGTTCCGGGGCCCAGTCCGGTGCCTGGTCCGGCTGTGGAAAGAGGTGCGGGTCCGCCTGGGCCTCCGCCAGGCCGATGCCCCGCTGGAAGGCCGCCATCAGACCCGGGTCGTGGAGGGCGGGGTACTCGTCCTCCCGGCGTGCGGCGGGGGCTTCTCTGAGCTCGGGCACCAGGTTCTCCTGGCTGCGGCGCCTGGGCAGCCGGGGGCGGCTCACCGCGCCGCTCGTGTATCCGTCCGCAGGCGGCTGCGGCTGCGGCTGCGGCTGCGGCTGCGCGGGGACCGGTTCGGCGGGGAAACCGGGCATCTGAGCGGGAGCCTGGGGAGCGGCGTGTGCGGGCGCGGGCCCGGCGGGCGCGGGCGCGGGGACGGGAGTGAGTACGGGGGCGCCGGGCGCCGGTGCGGAAGCCGGAATTCCCTGCCGCCTCCCGGTGGTCGCCGCCCGTGCGGGACCGTCCTGGTCGTCCCCGCCCAGCAGCCCCTGCGGCAGGACGAGTACGGCCTGGACACCGCCGTAGATGTTGGCCTGGAGCCGGACGGTGATGCCGTGCCTGCGAGCCAGCGCGGACACCACGAAGAGGCCGATGCGCCCGTCCCGGAGAAAGTGACCGACGTCGACGTTGTCCGGGTCGTGGAGCAGAGCGTTCATCTTGTTCTGCTCGGTGACGGGCATGCCCAGGCCCCGGTCCTCGACCTCGATGGCCAGGCCCGCCGTGACGTACTGGGCGCGGAGCAGCACGGTGGTGTGCGGGGCGGAGAACACCGTGGCGTTCTCGACGAGTTCGGCGAGGAGGTGGATGACGTCGGCGACGGCGTGGCCGCGCAGGGTGCCGTCGATCGGCGGCACCAGTTTGACCCGTGAGTACTGCTCGACTTCGGCGATCGAGGAGCGCAGTACCTCCGTCATGGACACCGGGTTGCTCCACTGGCGCCGGGAGACCGCGCCGCCGAGGACGGCGAGATTCTCCGCGTGCCTGCGGATGCGGGTGGCCAGGTGGTCGACGTGGAAGAGGCCCTTGAGCAGGTCGGGGTCCTCGACGTCGTTCTCGAGCTCGTCGAGCAGCTGGATCTCGCGGTGCACGAGCGACTGGAGACGGCGGGCCAGATTGACGAAGACCTCGACCTTCTGGTCCGTGTCCGCGCTGATGGACAGCTGGGCGGCCTGCACGACGGCGCCCACGGCGGCCTCGTGCGCCCGTCCGAGCTCCAGTTCCAGCAGGTCGAATTCGTCGCCGCCCGGCGCGCCGGGCGGCGGCGTGCGCCGGGCGGGCGGCCCCTCGCCGCGCCGCAGCCGCTCGACGACCGCACGCAGGTCGGCCTGCCCGCGGGCGCTGGACCTGCGCAGCGCGTTGCAGCGGTCGAGCACGGTCTTCGCGGCCCGGTCGGCGCCCACGACGGCCGCCGCCAGCGCGAAGACGGCGAGGGCCGCGGCCCCGGCGAGCGCGACCCATAAGTCGCGCGTCGGCTCGGCGGCGCCGGCGCGGAGGGTGAACAGCACGGCAGCGGCGCCGCTGAGGGTGACGACGACGGCCGGAAGTACGGCGGCACGCAGAAGCTGAGGACGCAGGTGGGCGTCGGGCATCGGCTGCGTGGGGTGGGGGCGTGCGCCCGGCCGCCCGTGCCGCCCGCCCTCACGGCGGTCTGCGCGCGCGGCGGGTGCGCGGAGTTGAGACATCAGTGTCCTTGGTACGTGGGCCCCAGGGATCGACGCACTACGTCTGTTCGACTGTTCGACCACTGCCGGTCTGGGCTGCTCGACCAGGGCGTCGTGGCCCCGTGTCGATCACCGGACACACACAGTAGTCGGCAACCTTTCATGATCGGCGGACAGTTGCCAAACTTGCCCGCACAGCTCCCCACTCTGGTATGAGACCCCGCACACCAGGCCGAAAAATCCCATGCCTCCGACAGCCCCGGACGACCTGGACCGCCCCCGCCCCCGCGCCCGCGCCGGACGGCACGCGGGCCCGGGGCGGGACGAATTCATTCAGCGCCTCCGGAATGAAAACGGGCACATAACAGCAGATGGCATAAAGCCCGGCAGGGAAGGCCATTAGTTTGTCACCGGCCGGGCTCCGGAGCACCGCCGTACGCTTAATGGCGCTCCGCCCTTTTCCGGCGAGCGGCCATGTCACCCGCTCCCCCTCGGAGCAGACTTCCAGAGAGCTAACCCGCCCTATTTGAGCGTTACGTCCCGCTTGAGTGGCAGGCGGTCCGTAACTTCGGGCAAGGCATCAGGTGACTGACTCTCGCCATGACGAGTAGGCTATTTTCCACAAACAGGAAAGGGACTACTTCGATGGTTCAGCGCACCGTAACGATCTATACCGACGATCTCACCGGAACCGAGGGCGAGGACATCGCCACTCATGCCTTTAGTGTGGACGGTGTCCACTACGAGATCGACCTGGGACCGGACAACTACCAGAAGCTGCTGGATGTCCTGGGGCCCTTTATGGGAGCGGGCCGCAAGGTCAACGGTGGCGGTTCCCGCCGTACCGCCAAGCGCGTGCAGTCCGGCGGAACAGATGCGGCCAAGGTTCGCGAGTGGGCCCAGAGCCAGGGCATTGAGGTGAACAGCCGCGGCCGTATCCCGGCCGACTTGATGGAGAAGTACCAGGCGGCCCATTGACGTATTCGGCCTCGGAGGAAGCAAAGTCCCCAACCGCGCGAGCGGCGGGGGACTTCGTGTTTTCCGCCGGTGCGCCGGCCGCTGGCCGCAGGCGGTTTTCACGCGCACCGAGGAAGCGCCGAAACGCAGTTCCCGGGGCCTCCGCCACCGGGCCGGCGCCGCCGTAATCGACATCCGGCGGGGCGGGCCGCTGCAAGGTGCGAAGCCGTTACGACCCCGCCGGCTGTCCTGCGCATGGCGTCGTTCCGGCCGAAACCCCGGAAGCGTCCCGGCCGGGCTCGCGGACCGGCCGCCTCGGCGCTCGCGGCCCGCCCCGCGCCGTGTCGGCAGCACCGTCGTCGCGGATCACCAGCACTCAGTCGACGGCGAGGTCCAGCTGGGCCGATTCCACCGGCGGCCAGGCAGGCCAGCCACCCTCGGCGGGTCCGGCCACCGAACGCCACCAGGGGGTCACCGCCGGCCTGTCGGCCGGCTGGAACGGCTCCCCCGGCCGAGGCGCGGCAGTGGAGACACCGGCCCGGTGCGCGGCGAACATGGTTCGTTCGGCCGGCTCCGCCCACGGGTGGAAAGCCAGGTTGAACGTACCCCAGTGGATCGGCAGCATCACCCCGAGCGGCTGCCCGCCCTGCAGATCGAGATGGGTACGAACCCCCTGCTCAGGGGTCATATGGATGTCCGGCCAGTGGTCACTGTAAGCACCGATCTGGATCATGGTCGCGTCGAACGGACCGTGCTCGGCGCCGATGTCCCCGAAGCCTTCGAAGTAGCCGGTGTCGCCGCTGTGGTAGATCCGGTGCTCCGGTCCCGCGACGGCCCAGGAGGCCCAGAGGGTGTGCTGCTGGTTGCGCAGGCCGCGGCCGCAGAAGTGGCGGGCGGGGGTGGCGGTCAGGGCGAGTCCGGCGATCTTCGCCGTCTCGTTCCAGTCGAGCTCGCGCATCCGGTCGGCGGGCACGCCCCAGTGTTCCAGGTGGGCGCCGACGCCGAGCGGCACCGCGAAGACCGTGCCGGTGCCCGCGAGGGCGCGGATGGTGGGCATGTCCAGGTGGTCGTAGTGGTCGTGGGAGATCACCACGGCGTCGACGGGGCCGAGCGAGGCCAACGGCACGGGGACGGGGTGCAGCCGCTTGGGCCCCGCGAAGGCGAAGGGGGAACAGCGCTGCCCCCACACCGGGTCGAAGAGCACGCGCCGCCCGTCGATTTCGGCGAGCACGCTCGAATGGCCCATCCAGGTGAGGCGCAGCCCGGTGGCCGGCGGCTGGGCCAGATCGGCGAGGGTCGTGGCGTGGAGGGGCACCGGCCCGGCAGGAAACCTGCGGAGCCGCTCCTCCTTGCGGAAGTAGAGCTTCGCGAGTTCGAGAGTCGACGCGGAGGTCCTCGTCCCCGCACCCGCCGGGTTCTGGAAGACCCCGTCGGCGAAGTGGGGCGAGCGGCGGATGCGCTCCATCCGCTCCCCCGCCGGGTCCGCACCGAAAGCGGCGGTCCGCAGCGCGCGCAGCCGGGAGCGCAGCGGCGGCAGGGCGTCGGCACCGGTCACAGGACCTCCAGGGGCTCGGTCTCTTTTCCATTATGTGTGCCGGGTCCGACAGGGCGAGGGCGGGGCCGTCGCTGAAGCGGGGGCGGAGCGGGTCGCACAGCCCGGCTTGAACTGACCGTTGGTTCAGTAACGGATCTCGTTGACAGGGGTCGGCCCGGCTCCAGATACTGACTGACGGTTCAGAATCTGCCGTGGAGACACCGTCGTGCCTGGAGGCACCCATGTCCGGCCTCCCCACCGAGCTCGCTCCGCTCACCGCGGAGCAGCGCGACATCGTCGAACTCACCCGTGCCTTCGCGCGTGAGGAGATCAGGCCCCGGGCGCGCGCCGTGGACGAGGCGGACACCGAGACGCCCTGGGACCTGTGGCGCAAGGCCGCCGAGGCCGGCATCACCGGATTCATGCTCCCCGAGGAGTACGGGGACGGTGGTTTCACCGATGTCTTCACCCAGTGCCTCGTCCAGGAAGAGCTGTGCGTCGGGGACCTGGGCATCGGGAACCCACCGGGCTGATGCGACGTTCGACATCTCCCGCGCGGTGCTGGGCGCGGCCGCGACCGGCGTCGCCAGGGCCGCGTACGCGTACGCCCGCGACTACGCGAAGAGCCGCAGGCAGTTCGGCAGGCCGATCATCGAGCACCAGGTGGTGGCCTTCCGCCTCGCCGACATGCGCACGCGCGTCGAGCAGGCCCGGTTGATGACCTGGCGGGCCGCCAAACGCCTCGACGCGGGGCTCGACGCGAGGGCCGAGGCGGCGAAGGCGAAGCTGACGGCCTCGGAGACCGCCGCGTACTGCACCTGGGCCGCCGTCCAGGCCCTGGGCGGCTGGGGGTACTCGCGCGAGTACCCGGTCGAGCAGTGGACGCGCGACGCCAGGCTCGAGGAGATCGAAGAGGGGACCTCGGACATCATGCGCCTCGTCATCTCCCGGAGCGTCTGACATGGGAACACCCCCGGCGCCCCGCCGCGAAGGCAGCGGACACGGCGGACGCTACGGCCCCGAGGCCGCCATGACCGGCGGCGAAGCCCTCGTCAGGGCGCTGGCCGTACACGGTGTCCGCACGGCGTTCGGCCTCCCCGGCACGCACCGTCATCACCGTTCCCGAGGAGACCACCGCATGAGCACCCCCGCCCCCCTGATCTCGCTGAGCTGGACCGACCACGTCACAGGCCGCCGGGGTTTCCTGGTCGTCGACCGGCTCGTGCGCGGCGTGTCCAGCGGCGGTCTGCGCATGCGCGAGGGCTGCACGCTCGACGAGGTCGAGGGGCTGGCCCGCGGCATGACGATGAAGGAGGTCCTCCACTACAACCCCGAGAGCCGTTACGTCCCGCTCGGCGGCGCCAAGGGCGGCATCGACTGCGATCCCCGGGACCCGGAGGCGTACGGCGTCCTGGTGCGCTATCTGCGCGCCGTGCGTCCGTACATCGAGAGCATCTGGACCACGGGCGAGGACCTCGGCCTGACCCAGGACATCGTCGACAAGGCGGCCGCCGAGGCCGGTCTCGTCTCCTCCATTCAGGCCGTCTATCCGCTGCTCGACGACGAGAGCGCGGCACGCCGGCGGCTCGCCGACGCGTTCGCCGTGGAGGTCGACGGCATCGGGCTCGACGAGCTCGTCGGCGGCTGCGGGGTCGCCGAGTCGGTGCTCGCGGCGCTCGACCGCGCCGGGGTCGCGTACGAGGGCACACGCGTCTCCGTGCAGGGCCTCGGAACGATGGGCGGTGCGACCGCCCGCTTCCTGTCCCGCGCCGGACTGAAGATCGTCGCCGTGGCCGACGTGAAGGGCACGGTCGCCAACCCGGACGGTCTGGACGTCGAAGCGCTGCTCGGCGCCCGCGACGCGTACGGCGCCGTGGACCGGCGTCTCCTGCGCCCCGGCGACCTGGAACTGCCGGGCGGCGCCTGGCTGTCCGCGGAGGCGGAGGTGCTGGTCCCGGCGGCCGTCTCGTACGCCGTGGACGCCGCCAACCAGGAACGCGTCAGCCCCACCGTCCGCTGGATCGTCGAGGCGGCCAACATGCCGGTACTGCCCGACGCCGAGGTGCTGCTGGCGGAGCGGGGGGTGAGCGTCCTGCCGGACGTCGTCGTCAACTCCGGTACGAACGCCTGGTGGTGGTGGACCCTCTTCGGCGACATCGGCGCCGACGCGGACGAGGCGTTCGCGTACACGCGGCGCTCGATGCGCGCGCTGATCGACCAGATGCTGGCACGGGCCGAGGCGGACGGCACGACGCCGCGCGCGGCGGCCCACGCGATCGTCGCCGACCGCCTGCCGGTCGTCGCGGAGCGGTTCGGGTGGTACAGGTGACCCGCGCCGGACGCACCGGTCACACCGGACGCACCGGACGCACCGGCCTGGACGCCCTCTTCGACCCCGGTCCGTCGCCGTCGTCGGCGCCTCCGGCAACCCGGAGAAGTGGGGCTACTGGCTGGCCGCCGGGGCCCTCGAAGGGCGCGACCGCCGCGCCGGTCCACCTGGCATGACGCTAAGCCCCCCTCGGTGTTCGCGTCCTCTCGGTCCTGCACGTTTCCCCTCGGTCCTGCATGATTCCCCC
>NZ_JBSFUB010000139.1:0-14230 GCF_053591575.1 Streptomyces altiplanensis
CCGCGCTGCCGCGCACCACGGCCAGGATCTCGTGACCGTTGCGCAACGCGTCCGACTGCCGCTCCAGCACGAGCATGCCGACGCCCTCGGACCAGGCGACGCCGTCGGCCGACTCGGAGAACGCCTTGGACCGGCCGTCGGGGGCCAGGCCGCGTGCGCGGGAGAACTCGACGAAGGTGCTCGGGGTGGACATGACGGTGACACCGCCGGCCAGGGCCAGTGAGCACTCGCCGCTCCGCAGGGCCTGGGCGGCGAGGTGCATGCCGACCAGGGAGGAGGAGCACGCCGTGTCCACCGTCACCGCCGGGCCCTCCAGGCCCAGGGTGTAGGAGACCCGGCCGGAGGCCACGCTCGGTGCGCTGCCGTTGCCCCGGAAGGCTTCGTACTCCTCGCCCGTGAGCAGCGGCCCGTAGTCGTTGTACATGACACCGGCGAACACGCCGGTGGCGCTGCCCTTGAGCGACACCGGGTCGATCCCGGCCCGCTCGATCGCCTCCCACGACGTCTCCAGCAGCAACCGCTGCTGCGAGTCCGTCGCCATCGCCTCACGCGGTGACATCCCGAAGAACGCCGGGTCGAAGTCGCCCGCCGTGTGCAGGAATCCGCCTTCGCGGACGTGGGTCCGGCCGGGGTGGTCGGGGTCCGGGTCGTAGAGGCCGTCGAGGTCCCAGCCTCGGTTGGTGGGGAAACCGGAGATGGCGTCGCCGCCCTCCGTGACGAGTCGCCAGAGGTCCTCGGGCGAGGTCACTCCGCCCGGGTAGCGGCAGGCCATGCCGACGATCGCGATCGGGTCGTCGCCGCCCGGGGGCAGGGCGACGGCGGTCGGCGCCGCCGGTGCCTCTTCCGCGGCGCCGAGCAGTTCGTCGCGCATGTGGTCGGCGAGGGCGCTCGGGGTCGGGTAGTCGAAGACCATGGTCGCGGGGAGCCGCAGGCCGGTCACGGTGTTGAGGCCGTTGCGCAGTTCGACGGCGGTCAGGGAGTCGAAGCCGAGGTCCTGGAACTGGCGGGACGCCTCGACGTCCGTCGCGTCGGCGTGTCCCAGTACCCGGGCGATCTGGCCGCGGACCAGGTCGAGGAGGACGTCGCGGCGTTCGGCGGCGTTCAGTCCGACGAGGCGCTCGGCGAGGCCGCCGGCGGTCTGGGAGATCTGGGCGGCGACGCGGCGGCCCGGGGAGCGGATGAGACCGCGCAGCAGGGGCGGGATGTCACCCTGGGCGCGCAGGACGGGCAGGTCGAGGCGTACGGGTGCGAGGGCCGCGACGTCCGTGCCGAGGGCGGCGTCGAACAGCGCCAGGCCCTGGGGGACGGTCAGGGGCGGCATGCCGGAGCGCGCGATGCGCTCGACGTCGATGACGGTGAGCGCGCCGGTCATGCCGACGCTCTGGGTCCAGGGGCCCCAGGCGAGGGAGTGGCCCGGCAGTCCACGCTTCTGCCGGTGGGTGGCGAGCGCGTCCAGGAAGGCGTTGCCGGCCGCGTAGTTGGCCTGTCCGGGGCTGCCGAGGGTGGCCGCGACGGAGGAGAAGAGGACGAACGCGGCCAGGTCGAGGTCCTGGGTCAGTTCGTGGAGGTGCCATGCCGCGTCGGCCTTCGGGCGCAGTACACCGTCGAGCCGCTGCGGGGTGAGCGAGCCGATCACGCCGTCGTCGACGACTCCGGCGGTGTGTACGACGGCGGTGAGCGGGTGGTCGGCGGGGACGGTCGCGAGCAGGTCCGCGAGTGCGGTCCGGTCGGTGACGTCGCAGGGTGCGACGGTCACCCGGGCGCCCTGTGCGGTGAGTTCGGCCCGGAGTTCGTCGGCGCCTTCGGCGGCGAGGCCGCGGCGGCTGACGAGCAGCAGGTGGCGTACGCCGTGCTCGGTGACCAGGTGGCGGGCGAGTACGCCGCCGAGGCCGCCGGTGCCGCCGGTGATGAGGACGGTGCCGTCGGTGTCCCAGGCGGGCCGCTCGGTGGGGGCCTGGACGCGGGTCAGGCGAGCGGCGAGGAGCTGTGTGCCGCGTACCGCGAGGTCGGGCTCCTCGGCCGCGGCCGCGAGTGCGGAGCGCAGGAGGGCCGGCACGGCCTCCAGGGGGAGTGAGGCCGTGCCGGGGTCGATGTCCAGGAGGCCGAGGCGTCCCGGGTTCTCGGTCCTGGCCGTTCGTACGAGGCCGTGGACCGAGGCGGCTGCGAGGTTGTCGCCGGTGTGCGCGCCCTGGGTGACGAAGATCAGGCGGGCGTCGGCGAAGCCGTCCTCGTCGAGCCAGTGGTGGAGGTGTGCGAGGACGGTGGCGCCCAGGGTGTGGGTGGCCGTCACGACGCCGTCGTCCGTGGTGCCGGGTTCGCCGTTCGCGGCGATGAGGACCATGGCGGGGACGGGTTCGTCCGAGGCGGCGAGTTCGTCCAGGCCGGGGTGGGCCGTCACCGGGAGTCCCGCGGTGCGCAGGTGGGCGGCCAGGCCGAGGGGGTCGGGGCCGATCACGGCGACCGTGTCGGGTGCGGCGGTGGCCGGGTTCTTCGTCTCGGTCCAGTCCACGCGGAAGAGCGAGTCGCGGTGGACGGGGCCGGTGTCGTCGAGGCCGGCGGTGGGGACCGTGCGGGAGACGAGGGAGTCCACGGACAGGACCGGGCCGCCCGCGGTGTCGTAGATCGCGATGGAGACGGTGTCGTCGCCCGCGGGGGCGAGGCGGGCGCGTACCGCCGTGGCGCCGGAGGCGGTCAGTGACACGCCCTCCCACGCGAACGGCAGGCCGCCGCGGCTGATGGCGCCGAGGTCGGTGAAGGCGGCCGCGTGCTGGGCGGCGTCGAGCAGGGCGGGGTGCAGGCCGAAGGCGCTCGCGTCGGTGCCGGAGTCCTCGGGGAGCGTGACGTCGGCGTACACCTCGTCGCCGAGCCGCCAGGCGGCGCGCAGTCCGCGGAAGGAGGGGCCGTAGTCGAAGCCGAGTGCGGCGAGCCGGTCGTAGCAGCCGTCGAGGTCGACGGGGTCGGCGCCGGGGGGCGGCCACACGGTGGCGTCGAAGCCGGGGTCGGGGGCCGGCGCGCCGGGTGCGACGAATCCGCTGGCGTGCTGGGACCAGGGGAGGTCGAAGCCGTCCTCGGCGCGGGAGTAGATGCCGAGCGGGCGGCGTCCGGCGGCGTCGGCCGCGCCCACACGTACCTGGAGCTGGACGGCGCCGTGTTCGGGGAGGGCCAGGGGCGCGGCGAGGGCGAGTTCCTCGACGCGGTCGCAGTCGACCTCGTCGCCGGCGCGGATGGCCAGTTCGACGAAGGCCGTGCCGGGCAGCAGGGCGCGGCCGCGTACGCCGTGGTCGGCGAGCCAGGGGTGGGTCCGCAGGGACAGCCTGCTGGTGAACAGCGCGCCCTCGCCGTCGGCGAGTTCGACGGCGGCGCCGAGCAGAGGGTGTCCGGCGGAGCCGAGGCCGGCGGCGCGCATGTCGCCGGAGGCGTCGAGGGCGGCGGCGGGCCAGAAGCGGCGGCGCTGGAACGGGTAGGTGGGCAGGTCGACGCGCTGGGCGCCGGAGCCTTCGTAGAGGCCGGACCAGCGGACGGTGGCGCCGCGTACGTGCACCCGTGCGAGGGCGGTGACCGCCGCGAGTTCCTCCGGGCGGTCCTTGCGCAGCAGCGGCACGATCTGCGCCTGCTCGGTCAGCGAGTCCTGGGCCATGGAGGAGAGCACTCCCTCGGGGCCCAGCTCCAGCAGGGTGGTGACGCCGCGTTCGGTGAGGGTGTGGACGCCGTCGGCGAACCGCACGGCTTCGCGCACGTGCCGTACCCAGTAGGCGGCGGAGCACAGTTCCTCGACGTCGGCGATCCGGCCGGTCACGTTCGACACGACGGGGATGCGGGGCTCGGCGTAGGCCAGGCTCCGCGCGACGGCGCGGAACTCGTCGAGCATCGGGTCCATGAGCGGCGAGTGGAAGGCGTGCGAGACGCGCAGGCGCGTCGTCTTGCGGCCCTGCGCCTCGAAGTGCGCGGCGATGTCCTGTACGGCGCTCTCGCCGCCGGAGATCACCACGGAGGTGGGTCCGTTGACGGCGGCGATGGAGACCCGCTCGGTGAGCAGCGGGGTGATCTCGTCCTCGGTGGCGCGGACGGCGGTCATGACGCCGCCGGCGGGCAGGGCGGCCATCAGTGAGGCGCGGGCGGCGACGAGGCGGCAGGCGTCCTCCAGGGAGAAGACGCCCGCCACGTGGGCGGCGGCTATCTCGCCGATGGAGTGGCCTCCGACGAAGTCGGGCGTGAGGCCGAGGGAGGTGACGAGGCGGTACAGGGCGACCTCGACGGCGAAGAGCGCGGGCTGGGTCCAGCCGGTCTCGTCGAGCGGTCCGGGGTCGGTTCCCCAGACGATGTCGCGCAGCGGGCGGTCGAGGTGGGGGTCGAGTGCGTCGGCTGCGGCGTCGAAGGCCTGGGCGAACACCGGGAATCTGGCGTGGAGTTCACGGCCCATGCCCAGGCGCTGGGAGCCCTGGCCGGAGAACAGGACGGCGAGCAGGCCCTCGTCGGCCACGCCCTCGGCGATCTGCGTGGGCTCGGGGGCGCCGGGCAGCAGGACGGAGCGGTACTCGAAGGCGGAGCGGCCGGCGGCGAGGGAGTGGCCGATGTCGACGGGCCGTACTCCGGGGTTGCGCTCGATGAAGGAGAGCAGCCGGGTGCGCTGTTCGGCCAGGGCGGCGGCGGACCGGCCGGAGAGGACCCAGGGGATGACGGCGGGGGTGGCGGTGTCGTCGGCGGGGGCGGTCTCGGGGAGGGCCGGGGCCTGTTCGAGGATGACGTGGGCGTTGGTGCCGCTGACGCCGAACGAGGAGACGGCGGCGCGCCGGGCGCGGCCCGTCTCGGGCCACTGAACGGGCTGGTCGAGGAGTTCGACCGAGCCGGTCGTCCAGTCCACGTCGTGGGAGGGTTCGCCCGCGTGCAGACTGCGCGGCATCAGACCGTGCCGCAACGCCATGATCATCTTGATGACGCCGGCGGCGCCGGAGGCGGCCATGGTGTGGCCGATGTTCGACTTGACCGATCCCAGCCGCAGGGGGTGCTCGCGGTCCTGTCCGTAGGTGGCCAGCAGCGCCTGGGCCTCGATGGGGTCGCCGAGCGTGGTGCCCGTGCCGTGCGCCTCGACGAGGTCGACGTCGGCGGGTGTCAGCCGGGCGTTCTCCAGGGCCGCGCGGATGACGCGGCGCTGGGAGGGGCCGTGGGGTGCGGACAGACCGTTGGAGGCGCCGTCCTGGTTGATCGCGCTGCCGCGCAGCACGGCCAGCACGGGGTGTCCGGCGCGCTGGGCGTCGGAGAGCCGCTCCAGTACGAGGATGGCCGCGCCCTCGCCCCAGCCGGTGCCGTCGGCGTCCTGGGAGAAGGACTTGCAGCGGCCGTCGGCGGCCATTCCGCTCTGGGCGGTGAAGGAGACGAAGGGGCCGGGCGTCGCCATCACGGAGGCGCCGCCCGCCAGGGCCATGCTGCATTCGCCGTTGCGCAGGGACTGCGCCGCCCAGTGCAGGGCGACCAGGGAGGAGGAGCAGGCGGTGTCGACGGTGACGGCGGGGCCCTCGGCCCCGAGGGTGTAGGAGAGCCGTCCCGAGATGACGCTCGCGGCGTGCCCGGTGGTCGAGAACTGCTCCGCGTCCTCGCTGGAGGCGTTGATGACCGCGGCGTAGTCCTGCCCGGCGGTGCCGACGAACACGCCGGCCCGGCTGCCGCGCAGGGTCAGCGGGTCGATGCCGGCGCGCTCCAGGGCCTCCCAGGCGACCTCCAGCAGCAGTCGCTGCTGGGGGTCCATGGCGACGGCCTCACGGGGTGAGATCCCGAAGAACCCGGGGTCGAAGTCCGCCATGTCGTAGAGGAAGGCGCCCTCGCGGGCGAGGCTGTGGCCGGGGCCGTCCCCGGCGAGGCGCTCCAGGTCCCAGCCCCGGTCGGCGGGGAAGTCCCCCATGACGTCGCGGCCCTCGGTGACCAGGTCCCACAGGTCCTCGGGGGAGGTCACACCGCCGGGGTAGCGGCAGCCGATCCCGACGACTGCGACGGGCTCCTCGGCGGCCGTCACCAGCTGCTGGTTCTGCTGACGGAGCCGCTCGATCTCCTTCAGCGACGACCGCAGGGCCTCGACGTACTTGTTGGGGGACGTGCTCATCGAACTCTCCAGGTCTCTTTCGGTTTGCAGATGCCGCACAGCCGGTGACGTCCGTCCGGCGCGGCCGGGCGGACGTCACCGGGGGGCCGCTACATGTCGGTGACGAGCCGCAGCAGGCTTTCGGCGTCCATGTCGTCGAGGTCCTCGATCGGGTCCTCGCCGTCGAGAGGCCCGGGGGTCGCCTCGGCGGCGTCGGCGGTGGCGAGTTTGAGCACCATGTCCAGAAGTCCTGCTTTTCGGAGTCTGCTGATGGGAACGGAGGCGAGCACGTGGCGGATCTCGGCGTCGGGATCGTCGGCCTGGTCGTCGGCGGTGTGCCCGGGGGCGGCGCCGAAGAGCAGGGAGCCGATGTGCCGGGCGAGGGCGGCCGGGGTGGGGTGGTCGAAGGCCAGGGCCGCCGGCAGCGGCAGGCCCAGGGCCGCCCGCAGCCGGTTGCGCAGCTCGACGGCCGTCACCGAGTCGAAGCCGACGTCGCGGAACGCGCGGGTGGCGGGGATGGCGTCGGTCGCGTCGTGACCCAGGGTCGCGGACGCTTCGGCGCGTACCGCCTCCAGCAGGGCCCGTTCGCGTTCGGCGGTGGGCAGGGCGTCGAGCCGCTTCCTGAGGGGCGGGGTGGCGGAGCCGTCGTCGGCGGGTGCTTCCTCGCCCGCCGACAGGGCCCGGCCGGCCTCGGGGATGCCGGCGAGCAGCGGGCTGGGCCGGGTCGCGGTGAAGCTGGGGGTGAAGCGGTCCCAGTCCATCAGCGTCACGGTGAGCGCCGTGTCGTCGTCCTCCAGCATCCGCTGGAGCGCGGCGACGGCCAGCGGCGGCTCCATCGGCATGACGCCCTGGCGCCGCAGCCGCTCGTGGACCTCTTCGGCCGTGGCCATGCCGACCTCGGCCCAGGTGCCCCAGGCGACGGAGGCGGCGGTCAGGCCCTCGGCCCTGCGGTACTCGGCCAGGGCGTCGAGGAACGCGTTGGCCGCCGCGTAACCGGGCTGGCCGCCACTGCCCCAGGTGGCCGCGCCCGACGAGAACAGCACGAACGCGTCCAGGTCGAGGTCGCGGGTCAGTTCGTGCAGGTGCAGGGCGGCGGTGAGCTTGGACCGCATCAGGGCGTCCAGCTGTTCCAGGGTCAGCGATTCCACGGAGGCGTCGCCGTCGGCGACGCCGGCGGCGTGGAAGACCGAGGCGAGGGGGAACTCGGCGGGGATCGCGGCCAGTACGCCGGTCAGCGCGTCGCGGTCGGCGGCGTCGCAGGCGGCGATGGTGACGCGGGCGCCGAGGCCCTCCAGTTCGGCGCGGAGCGCGGCCGCGCCGGGCGCGTCCTCGCCGCGGCGGCTGGTCAGCACCACGTGTCCGGCGCCGCGCTCGATCATCCAGCGGGCGACCCGGCCGCCGATCCCGCCGGTGCCGCCGGTGATCAGGGCGGTGCCCCGGCCCTGCCAGCGGCGCTCGGGGCTGTCCGCGGTGGGCGCCGCGTGGGTGAGGCGGCGGCCGTAGATCCCGGTCGGGCGGACCGCTATCTGGTCCTCCCCGTCCAGGCCCGCCAGTACGGCGGTCAGCCGGGCTCCGGATCGCGCGTCCAGGGTCTCCGGGAGGTCGACGAGACCGCCCCAGCGGTCCGGGTGCTCCAGCGCGATCACCCGGCCCAGGCCCCACAGGGCGCCTTGCACGGGCCGGGTGAGACGGTCGTCCCTGCCCACGGACACCGCACCGCGGGTGGCGCACCACAGGGGGGCGCGCAGTTCCGCGTCGCCCAGGGCCTGGACGAGGGTGAGCGTCAGGGCCAGTCCCGCGGGTACGGACGTGTGGTTCGGGTGGCGCTCCTCGACGGGCGCAAGCAGGGACAGTACGCCGGTGAACTCCGTTCCGTCGGCGGTCAGTTCCTTGAGGCGCTTGGCCCAGGCGGCGCGGCCTGCGCCGTCGCTGCCCTCCGCCTCGAGCCGGACCGTGTCCGGGCCGAGCAGGGCCAGTACGGCGGTGATCCAGGCGCCGTCGGCCCGGTCCGCCGGTACCACGGCGAGCCAGCGGCCCGCGGGTGCGGTGGTGCCGGGCTCGTTCAGCCGGGTCCAGTCGACCCGGTAGCGCCAGGCGTTGACGGCCGAGCGCTCCCGTGACTTGGCGCGCCACGCCGACAGGGTGGGCAGTACGTCGCCGAGCGAGGAGCGTGCCCCGCCCTCGGCGACACCGAGTTCGTCGGCCAGGGACTCCAGGTCCTCGCTCTCGACGAGGTCCCAGAAGGCGCTGTCCGTGGCGTCGCCGTCACCGGGGGCCGCAACGCCGGCCGTGGCCGCCGCGGGCTCGGGCCAGTACGGGCGGTGCTGGAAGGCGTAGGTCGGCAGGTCGACGGGGACGGCGGCGCCGGCCGGGAACGCCGTGCGCCAGTCCACGGCGGTGCCGTGCGCGTGGGCCTCGGCGAGGGAGGCCAGGAAACGCCGGAGGTCGCCCTCGTCGCGGCGCAGGGTGCCCAGCACCACGGCGGAGTCGGCGACGGCCTCCTCCACCGTCTCCTGGGTCTCCTGGATCGGGGCGGCCAGCACCGGGTGCGGGCTCATCTCGATGAAGACGCGGTGTCCGTCCGCGAGGAGCGCGCGGGTGGCCTCCTCCATCCGTACGGTCGTGCGCAGGTTGGTGTACCAGTACGCGCCGTCGAAGGCGGCGTCCGTCAGCCGGGCGCCGGTGACCGTCGAGTAGAACGGAACGCGCGGGCTCGCGGAGACGACCGGGGCCAGGACGCGTGAGAGGTCGTCGCGCACGGCTTCGACGTGGACGCTGTGCGAGGCGTAGTCCACGGACACCTTGCGGGCGCGGACGCCCTGCTGTCCGCAGGCGGCGAGCAGTTCGTCCAGCGCCCCGGCGTCGCCGGAGACGATGACCGACGAGGGCCCGTTGACGGCCGCCACGGACAGCAGCTCGCCCCAGGGCTCCAGCAGGGCGCTCACCCGCTCGACCGGCGCGGCCACCGACATCATGCCGCCGAGCCCGGAGAGGCGGGGCAGCGCCTGGCTGCGCAGGGCCACGACCGCGGCGGCGTCCGCCAGGGTCAGCGCGCCGGCCACGTACGCGGCGGCGATCTCGCCCTGCGAGTGGCCGACGACGGCCGACGGCTCGACTCCGTACGAGCGCCAGAGCGCGCTCAGGGCCACCATCATGGAGAACAGCGCGGGCTGGACGACGTCCACCCGTTCGAGCAGCGCCGGGTCTCCTTCGCCGGCCAGTACCTCGTGCAGGGACCAGTCGATGTACGGGACGAGCGCGTCGGCGCACTCGTTCACGGCGGTGCGGAACACCTCGGAGTGGGCGAGCAGTTCGCGGCCCATCCCCCACCACTGGGAACCCTGGCCGGGGAAGACGAACACCGGTCCCCTGGCGCCCTCGCCGACGACACCCTGTACGACGCCTGCCGCGGCGCGTCCCGTGGCCAGTGCTTCGAGGGAGCGCAGGAAGTCGTCGCGGGTGCGGCCGATGACGACCGCGCGGTGGTCGAAGGACGCGCGGGTGGTCGCCAGCGACCAGCCCACTCGTGCGGGTGACAGGCCGGGGTCGGCGTCGGCGAGGGCGAGCAGCCGGGCCGCCTGGTCGCGCAGCGCCGCCTCGGACTTGGCGGAGAGCGGCCACGGCACGGCCTGCTCGTCGGCGGGGTCCTGCGCGGCGTCGGCGTCCGCCGTCCCGGTTTCGGCGGGGGGCGCCTGCTCCAGGATCAGGTGGGCGTTGGTGCCGCTGATCCCGAAGGACGACACTCCGGCGCGCCTGGGCCGGTCGGTGTCCGGCCACGGGGTCTGCCCGGTCAGCAGTTCCACCGCGCCGGACGTCCAGTCGACGTGTGTGGAGGGGGTGCCGATGTGCAGGGTTCCGGGCAGGACACCCTCGTGCATGGCCATGACCATCTTGATGACGCCGGCGACTCCGGCGGCGGCCTGGGTGTGACCGATGTTGGACTTCAGCGAGCCGAGCCACAGCGGGCGCTCGGGGTCGCGGCCCTGGCCGTAGGTGGCGAGCACGGCCTGCGCCTCGATGGGGTCGCCGAGCCTGGTGCCCGTGCCGTGCGCCTCCACCGTGTCCACGTCCGCGCCGGTGATCGCGGCGTTGGCGAGGGCCTGGCGGATGACCTGCTGCTGGGCGGGGCCGTTGGGGGCGGTGAGTCCGTTGGACGCGCCGTCCTGGTTGATCGCCGAGCCGCGGATCACCGCGAGGACGCGGTGGCCGTTGCGCCGGGCGTCCGACAGGCGCTCCAGCAGGACCAGACCGACGCCCTCCGCCAGGGTCATGCCGTCTGCGGCGTCGGAGAACGGCTTGCAGCGGCCGTCGAGCGCGAGCGCCCGCTGCCTGCTGAAGCCCACGAAGGCGTGCGGGGTGCCCATCACGGCCGCGCCGCCCGCCAGCGCGAGGGTGCTCTCGCCGCTGCGCAGCGACTGGCAGGCCAGGTGCATGGCGACCAGCGAGGACGAGCAGGCGGTGTCGACGGTGACGGCCGGGCCCTCGAACCCGTACAGGTACGACACGCGGCCGGACAGCACACTGGCCGCCGTGCCGGTGACCATGTGCACCTCGGAGCCCTCGGCGCCGTTGTGCGCGGTTGTCGCGTAGTCCTGGTGGCTGGCGCCGATGAAGGTGCCCGCGGTGGTGCCCCGCAGCGAGTCCAGGTCGATCCCGGCCCGCTCGAAGGCCTCCCAGGAGGTCTCCAGCAGCAGGCGCTGCTGCGGGTCCATCGACACGGCCTCACGCGGCGAGATGCCGAAGAACGCGGGGTCGAAGTCCGCGGCGTCGTGCAGGAATCCGCCCTGGGTGGAGTACGTCCGGCCCTGCCGGTCGGGGTCGGGGTCGTAGAGCCCCTGGGCGTCCCAGTTCCGGTCGGCGGGGAATTCGGAGATCACGTCCGCGCCGTCCAGGGCGAGGCGGATCAGCTCCTCCGGGGTGTTCGCGCCGCCGGGGTAGCGGCAGCTCATGCCGATGATGGCGATCGGGTCGTCGTCGGCCCCCGCGGACGTGGTGCGGGCCGCCGAGGCGGGTTCGGGGCCGCTGCCCAGGGCCGCGCCCTTGAGGAACCCGGCGAGTGCGACGGGGTTGGGGAAGTCGAAGACCAGGGTCGAGGGCAGGGTGAGTCCGGTGGCCGCGACGATGCGGTTGCGCAGGTCGACGGCGGTGACCGAGTCGAAGCCGATGTCGCGGAAGGCGCGCCGCTCGGGGAAGGACTCCGCGGAGGCGTGGCCCAGGACGGCGGCCGCCTCGGTGCGCACGAGGGTGAGCAGCAGACGTTCCTGTTCGGCGTCCGTCAGGTCGCGCAGCCGCGCGGCGAGTTCGCTCGCCGCGGGCAGGCCGGCGGCCTGCTGCGGGGCCGGGGCCAGCTGGCGGGCGACCTCGGGCACCTCGTCGAACAGGCGCGTGGGGCGGCCGGTGGTGAAGACGGGGTAGTACGTGTCCCAGTCGATGTCGGTGAGCCCGATGACGGTCTCGTCGTCGTCGAGGACCCTGCCCAGGGCGCTGAGCGCCTGCTGCGGGTCCAGGTAGGCCAGGCCGCTGCGGCGGATGTGGTGCGGGTCGGCGAGCTCGCGTTCGATGTCGTCGGGCCACTTGCCCCAGTGCACCGAGGTGGTGCGCAGACCGCGGGCGCGGCGGTTGACCGCGAGCGCCGAGAGGTAGGCGTTGCCCGCCACGTAGGCGGCGTGGTGGCCGCTGCCCCACATGCCGGCGGTGGACGAGTACAGGACGAAGTCGTCGAGCTCGTCGTGGTCGAGGAGTTCGTCGAGGTGCTGGGCGCCGGTGACCTTGGCGTGCACGACGTCGGAGAACGACTCCGTCGTGGTCTCGTCCAGGGTGTACAGCTCGATGACGGCCGCGGTGTGGATGACCGTGCGTACGGTGCGGCCCTCGGCCTTGAGGTCCGCGAGGAGCGCGGCGACGGCGTCACGGTCGGTCACGTCGCAGGCGACGGCCTCGGCCTCGGTGCCCGAAGCGATCAGTTCCGCGACCAGTTCGGCCGCGCCGGGGGCGTCCGCGCCCCGGCGGCTGGCGAGCACCACATGACCGGCGCCCCGGCCGGCGAGCCAGCGGGCGAGGTCGGGGGCGAGGGTGCCGGAGCCGCCGGTGACCAGGGTCGTACCGCGTGGGGTCCACGTGCGGGAGGGGCCCTGTCCGCCGGACTTGGCGCGGACGATGCGGCGGGTGAAGACCCCGGAGGGACGGACGGCGAGCTGGTCCTCGTCGCCGAGCGCGCCCGCGAGGGCGGAGACCACGTGTCCGGCCGCCCGCCGGTCCAGTGCCGGTGGCAGGTCGATGACGCCGCCCCAGCGGTGCGGGTGCTCCAGCGCCGTGGTCCAGCCGACGCCGGCGATCTGGGCCTGCACCGGGTGGGTCAGGGCGTCCGACCGGCCGGTGGACACGGCGCCCCGGGTGAGGAACCACAGGGGCGCGGTCACGTCGGCGTCGCCGAGGGCCTGGACGAGCGAGACGGTCAGGGCGAGGCCGAGGGTGAGGCCGGGGTGGCGCCCGCCGCGCTCCTCGGCGGCGGCGAGTGTGGAGACGATGCCGGTGAACTCGCCGGCGGAGGACAGCAGCTCCGCGAGGACCGCGCGGTCGGTGTGCGCGTCGTCGAGGACCAGCCGGGTCACTTCGGCGCCCGCCGCGGTCAGCAGGCCGGTGGTCTCGCTGTCGTCGGTGCCGCCGGCGGACACCACGAGCCAGGTGCCCGTCAGTGACCGCTGGGGGACCTTGGCCAGCGGCGACCAGGTCACCCGGTAGCGCCAGGAGTCGGTCCTGGAGGATTCGTTGCGCGACTTGCGCCAGGAGGACAGGGCGGGCAGCACGGCGGCCACCGCGTCCTCGTCCGTCCGCAGGGTCGAGGCCAGGGCGCTGACGTCCTCCCCCTCGACGGCCGCCCAGAACCGGGCGTCGGCGGGGTCGGCCGTCGTATCGGCCCGGTCGCTCACGGCGGGGATGTTCCAGAAGCGTTCGTGCTGGAAGGCGTAGGTGGGCAGATCGACGCGCCGGGCGTCGGTGCCCGTGAAGAGCGCGGCCCAGTCGACGTCGACGCCGCGCACGTGGACCTCGGCGGCGGAGAGCAGGAAGCGCGCGAGTCCGTCGCGTCCGCGGCGCAGCGTGCCGGTGGCGACGGCCGGCTCGCCGTACGCCTCGGTCATGTCCTGTACCGACATGGTCAGTACGGGGTGCGAGCTGACCTCGATGAACGCGCGGTGTCCGCCGGCGAGCAGGTCGCCGATCGCTTCGGCGAACCGCACGGTCTGCCGCAGGTTCGTGTACCAGTAGGCCGCGTCCATCGTCTCGGTGTCCAGCCAGTCGCCGGTCACCGTGGAGAAGAACGGGACGTCGCTGGTGCGCGGGGCGACCGGTGCGAGGACGTCGAGGAGTTCGTCGTGGAGGTTCTCGACCTGCGCGGAGTGCGAGGCGTAGTCCACCGCGACGCGGCGCACCCGGATGTCCTCGGCCGTCAGCAGCGCCGAGAGTTCGTCGAGCGCGCCGGGTTCGCCGGAGACGACGACCGAGCGCGGTCCGTTGACGGCGGCGACCGACACCCGGCCCTGCCAGTCCGTCAGCCGTCTCTCCACCTCGTCGACGGGGAGCGGTATCGACATCATCCCGCCGTGGCCGGCCAGGGTGCGGCCGATCGCGCGGCTGCGCAGGGCGACCACCCGGGCGCCGTCCTCCAGGGAGAGCGCGCCGGAGACGACGGCCGCGGCGATCTCGCCCTGCGAGTGGCCGACGACCGCGTCGGGCTCCACCCCGTGGGCGCGCCACAGGGCGGCGAGGGAGACCATGACGGCGAAGGACGCGGGCTGTACGACGTCGACGCGCTCCAGGGACGGCGCTCCGTCGGCGCCGCGCAGCACATCCTCCAGGGACCAGTCCACGAACGCGCCGAGTGCCGTGGCGCATTCGGCGATCCGCTCGGCGAAGACCGGGGATTCGACCAGCAGTTGGGCTCCCATGCCCACCCACTGAGAGCCCTGGCCGGGGAAGACGAACACCGTCCTGCCCTCGACGTCGGCCACGCCACGGACGAGATCCACCCAGGGCTGGCCGGTGCTCAGCGCGGTGGTTCCGGCGACACCGCGCTGCGTGACTGGCAGCGCCTGATCGCACCCGGCGGCGCCCTCGTGGTCACCGAGTGCGAGTGGACGGTGCGGGAGCCGTCGGCCG
>NZ_JBSFUB010000140.1:0-14193 GCF_053591575.1 Streptomyces altiplanensis
GGAAGAAGGAAGTGCTGAAGGCTCTCGGGATCTTCCAGAGGGCTACCGCGGAACACCTGTGGCGGATGCTGCGCCCCACCGATCGGCACGACCGGTGCACGAGGGACACCCTCAACGCCCTCAAGGATGACGGGAAGGTCCGGGTGGAGACGCGGCTGGAGTCGAACCACCAGCTGTGGGTGCTCACCGAGCGCGGACACAAGGAAGCCAAGCAGCTGCTGCCGAAGAACGTGCGGGTCTCCGCGCTGCGCAAGCTCGAGTTCGACGACGGCGAGCCGGTCACCGGCGAAGGCTTCGACGAACACGCGGCCGCCGTCACGATGACCGCCGCGGTCCTCACCGGGGCCGGGTTCGGCACACCGCTGTCCTGGCAGACCGAGATCGCCCACCGCCTGCCGTACGGGTACGCCCAGTACGCCGACCTGATGATGCGCGCCCCGGACGTCGATGTGCCCGCGATGCTCCTGGAGGTCGACCGGGTGAACGAGCCCGTCGACGTCCTGGTGGACAAGGTGCGCCGCTACAGCGAGTGGTTCGAGCTCCTGGCGCCGAAGGCCGACAAGGTCAAGGCGCATGCGGCCCGGCGCGACGGGGCGGCGGTGCACGACTTCCGGCTGTGGTCGCGGATCTACCCGGCGACCGGCCGCGAGGGCTACGTGCCCCTCGCGTTCGTGTTCACGGGCAGGACGAAGGCGCAGCGGGCCAGCAGGATGCGGCGGCTGGAGCAGGCCGCCCGTTCCTACTTCGCCGGCGCCAAGTACGCGGGCGCGGGCATCACGGCCGTCGACTATCACCAGGCGGTGCCGGTGGTCGTCACCGAGCTGGAGCGGATCACGGCCGATCCGGATGGGGCGGCGGGGAAGGTGTGGCGCAGGCTCGAGCGCGATGAGTGGCAGACGCTGACCTGCGCCCTGGACAACCCCGACGGTGACCGGCTGTACGTGGTGCAGGCGGAGCAGGCCCGCAAGCGCCACAAGGAGCGCGAGGCCGCGGCCCGCGAGGCGAAGCGGCCCGTGTGCAGGCGCTGCGGCGCGAAGTTCACCGACGACCGGTGGCAAACGGTCCGGCAGTACCCCGGGCAGCAGCACAACGAGCTGTGCGGGCCGTGCCTGCGCGAACACTATGAACAGGAGAAGGCGGAACGAGCCGCGCAGCGCCAGGCGGAGGAAGCCGCGGCCCGGGAGGCGGCCGAAGCGGAGGCGAAGAAGAACCGCGGCCTGTTCCGCCGGCGGACCTGACCGGAGCAAGCCGATGGCGTCCTGGGCAAGCTCTCCCATGCGGAGGCTTGCCCAGCAACTCCGCGACGGACGACGGGCGCGGGCATGATCGCCCGCCCGGCGGGACGGACCGTGAAGTCGGGACGTCGCCGTACGGGACGGAAGGGGCTGGATCGGCTGCGCACCAGTACCAAGGGCATAGACAGGGTTCATGAGACGCAGCAGAGAAGAGAGCGCGCCGGACCTGCCGGGCGACCTGTGGCACGCCTTGGCCCAGCTTCAGCACACCCATCCTGATCCGGTGGGCCGCGTCGGGCCGCTCGCCCGTCCGGCCGGGCTGCTGTCCTTCACCGCGGTCGCCGACAGCATCCTCGCGGCCCGGGTGCAGCTGACGGGCGCGGAGACGATGTACGAAGTGAACGAGACGCTCCGCGCGATGACCGGCGACCTCCCCCACGCACACTTCACCGGCCCCCGGCGTCGCCCTGGAGCTCACGCTCTGCAGACGGCAGGAGCTCCCGATCCACGCGGCGCACACCACCGGCCTCACCCGGCTCTTCCAGGAGGCCGCCAACACCGTCAGTGCCCGCAACATCCGCGAGGGCGGCTGGTGCTTCCACTGCGAGGGGACCGGTCTTGCCCGTCCGCTGTGGAAGCTGGCGGCTGGGCAAGCCTGAGCGGCTGGGCATGCCCAAGGGGGAGCCTGGGCAAGCCGCCCCGAACGGCGGCTTGGCCCACCCCACCCCCGGCGCGCTGAGGTGGTGCCCGCCCGGCTGGACGTCCCGGCCGGGCTCGTGAGGGAGGCACCGGTGAAGACCTTCACGACGGGGAAGACGGCCGTTCGGCGCGACGTGCACCGCTCTGGGCACGTATGGAGTGGACCGTCATGTCGGGGCGCTTCGGCCCGGGCTGTGGCAGGCACGTCCCGGTACTGGGAGATGGCCTTCTCGACTCTGGCGGCGCGCTCCGAGCTGCGGCGGCTGGCGCGCACCCGGGGAGCCGCCCGGGCCGCATGATCGCGTCTACGGCCAGAATGGTGACTTCTTCGATGGTGTCGGCGATCAGGACGGGCAGGTGTTCCATGGCCCGCTCCAGAACCTTCTCGATCTGCACCGCGTGTCGGCTACCGTCCACGTTGATAAGGCTCGCCCACTGAGCGGGCTGGTAGCGGGCGAGCATCGACAGCGCGTACAGCACCGCCCACCACGCCATCAGCGGGTGAAGCTCTCGAGGCAGGCCCGCAACGGCGGGGAAGAAGTAGCGGTGCCCGGCGTAGTTCCGGGTCATCGCATCCAGGCGTTGAAGGCGCTGCTCTTCTGTGCCGGTCTCCGAGGGCATCGGCCAATGCATGGACAGCCAGCCGGCGTCCGCGTGGTGACGCTGGTAGTTCGGCCCTTCCTCTGCTCCCACCCGCCGGCGGGCGAAGTTTTCATACCCGGTCGTGCCGGGGTAGCTCTTCAGGAATTCACCCAGCGCTGCGCGGCTGCCGTCGTCCACGACACGGTCCGGGATATCGCCGACGTCCACGGTGAGCAGCGGGTGGAAGCCGGTGTCGTCGATCGGGAGCGTGCTCGCGTACAGGGGCGTGAGCCGCCCCCGGCCGGACAGCGGGTACTGCAGGCTGACTGGGAGGGTGTCCCAGACTTCCTCCAGCCGCACCACCGTGTCGTTGCCCCAGAGCGGCGACTGCAGCAGCTCGCTGAGCCGTACGAAGCTGCCGGCAGTTCCCGCGGGATCCGTGCGGACCTCGATGTCGGCGAAGTCCATGTGATAGCCGGACGCATGGACGCCGTGTGAGATCAGATTCCAGTCCTCCCCCTTCAGTCCGACGGCCGCGGCCGCGATCGCCCGGCCGGCCTGACTCAATCCGTAGAACACCAGCAGGGGACGGGTCTGCGGGCCCACGACCTCAGCCGCCCGGAACATCTGCTGCGCCTGCTCCAGCGCCGTCGAGTAGGTCTTGGCCCGCGCCCCGCTGCTCGCTCGACCCGGCCGGCCAGAACGGCTGGCCCGCAACCTCTCCCACGCCTCAACTGGGTCTATCTGCATATACATGCAGGAAAACTATCCAAGACCGCTGGCGGCGCGCTTGTAAAACGAAGACCCAGGCCGCAGCTCCCAGGTCCGGGTCTTCGTGCTGGCTCCGGTAGCTGTAAGCGGCGAGGAGAAGTGTCTCTGACAGATCTCGATCTGCCCTCTACGCTGCCGCGCATGGCACGCACATGGACAAGACTCCACGAATACCTGGGAAGCCCGCCCGGGCCCCTCACCTTCGACATGGTTCGCCACCTGTGGATGTCGGTTCGTAGGGGCTTCGGGGCCCGGGTGCTGCTGAGCGGGGGTTTGGCTCCCGCCCAGCACGGGGTGGCTGCGCGGGAGCGGCACCGTCCTCTCCGGTGGTTCTTCAGCACGAGGGGACCGTGCAGCCTTCCAGATCGCCTTCGAAGGTCGGCTCATCCCAGTCGCCAACTGACCCACGAAAAACTAGATCAGCCGTCTGCTGGACACACCCCGCGGGGCTCGTCTCCTGGGGGTGTGGGTTGTACATGCATCGCCTGGCCGTCAACACCGTGATCAGCTGCCGGCTGTGGGGAGGTCCTGGTTTGCGGCCTGGTCCGGTGTGAGCCGGAAGATTCTCAAGTGGCGGCCGGAGCGGTGGGCGTACTTTTCATAGGGGGGCCAGATCTGGGTCAGGGCGTGCCATGCGAGGGTCCTGTCCGGACCTTCGAGCAGTGTGGCGGTGACTGGCTGTGAGCGTCCGGATCGGGTGACGGTCGCCCGGGAGGTGGCCAGGAGGTTACTGGACCAGGCGGGATGAGCGCTCTTGCCGAAGTTGCTGGCGACGACGAGAAGGCTGCCGTCCGGTTGGTCGTGGCACAGCAGGGGGACCTGTCGTGGCCGACCGGTGATCTTGCCAGTGGTGGTGAGCATCAGTGAGGGAAGGAGAGCGGGCAGGAGGAGGGTTCGCCCGCCGGTGATCCGGTGGGCGGCGCGGTCGATGCTCGGGGCGACCGTGGCCATGACCGCTACGAACCGGGCGCTGGCCCCGGCCTTCTTCAGTGCGCGTAGGGCGAGGTTGTCGTTTCTTGTTCCGCCGTCGTGGTCCTTGGCCGGCTGTGATCCGAGAGTCGTGCGCGATGGCGGGTGTGGGGTTGCGTAGTCGCGGCGTCCGTTGCCTCCGATGGTTGCTGCCTTGCGGGTCAGTTCTGGCGCCATGGCGTAGGCCCGGTAGAGCAGCGGCAGGTAGCCGGGGATGTCCACGGCTGGCTGGTGCTGGACGATCGCTTTGACGACGGCGATGGCGACCTTTTCTGGTGTGGTGGGGGGCAGGAAGTCGGCCATCCTGGGCATACGGGATGAGGGGACGTGCACTGCGAAGAACTGTGTGCCGACAACGGCAGCGGGCCTGACCAGGGTCACCGCGATATCCGAGCCTGCGAGCTCGGTGCGCAGGATTTCGCTGTATGCCTCGATGGCGGCCTTGGTCGCGGCGTAGGCGGCCGACGGTCCCTTGACGAAGATCCGTCCCGCGGAGGAGCCCATGGCCACGATGTGGCCGCGGCCGGCGGCACGCATCAGCGGTAGCACGGTCTTGACCGCGTGGACCAAGGCGTCGTACCCGGTGCGCATGGACAGCTGCGCCTGCTCGACGGTCATCTCCTCGACGTCGGTGAAGCGGACGTAGGCGGCGTTGTGGATCAGGACGTCGATGCGTGTGTGCTGGGCATAGGCCGCGTTGATCCACTTCTCGAGGGCGTGGCGGTCGGTGACGTCCAGGTGGGTGAAGGTGACGGATGCGGCCAGGGCCGAGCCGGCGAGGTCTGCGCGGGCGCGATCGAGGTTGTCGTGCGAGATGTCGCAGAGGTGCACGTGGGCGCCGGCGGCGGCCAGTGCGCGGGTCAGGGCCCAGCCGATGCCGGCCGCGCCGCCGGTGACCAGGCACACGCGTCCGGCGAGCCGGGCCGGCTCCTGTCGGGATGTGAAGATCATGGCGTATCCGTTCGTCGTGCTGCGTCTGATCGCGCTGTGCACAGGCGGCGGCAGGGACCGGGTGCAGCGGGGCAGTCGGGCGGCTGGGCGATCTGGGCACGGGCCGGTGCCGGTGGTGCTGATCGGCGTTTGGGCTGCCCATAGGTTTGCGGGTGTGGCCTATTGCAGAGCTGCGAGGTCCTGGACGGCTTCGTTCCAAAGGGCGGGCAGACGGCTCGTTGCGGGCAGGGCTGCGTCGGTGGCGAAGTAGACGCTGGTGGTGCCGTTGTAGCTGCAGGCTGCGATCGAGGCGGGATGGTTGCGCGGAAGCCAGGTGAAGGTCTGGATGTGGGTGACCGGGTCTCCCCGGTAGTGCAGGGGTCTGCGGAAGTTGATGTAGGAGGTGTTGAGGATTGCCCTGTTGGGGGTGGTGAGTTGGGTAGCCAGCGTGCGGAAGGCGCGTGCGGGGGTGATGTCCATTAGGGTGCGCATGGCCTTGCGGTGTGCGGGCCTCTTAGCCGCGCGGGTGGCAGCCAGGACGTCGGCCAGGCGGTCGGCGGGCGCGGGCCGGTGGCAGGGCAGAGCTACGGGGAGGAACGTGAACAGGTTCCCGGGCCGGTCCTCTTCCTCCGAGCGGCGCAGGTTCACCATCATCGCTGCCGGCAGTGGCCTGTGAGCTGCCGGGGGCCAGTGTTCGGCGGACCAGGCACGTAGGGCTCCGGACAGGGCGGCCAGGAAGGCATCGTTGCTGGTGCCACCGGATGTGGCCGCTGCGCGTAGACGTTCAGTGGGTACCTGCGCCCAGTTGCTCGCGCGGGTGCCCGTCAGGGGCGGGTCGCTACTGTCCCAGATGTTGTTGGCGGCCGCAGAGGCGAGCATCGCCTTGAGGACGCGGGTGTAGTCGGAGACTCCCGCCGCCGGCTGCGCCGTGCGCGGGGCGGCGGTGACAGGCGTGGGTGTGCCGAACAGGTGGCTGAGGGTACTGATGAGTCCTGATCCGTCGTGTGAGGTGTGATCGGCGCGATAGCACAGTGCGTAGCGGCCGGGGGCATGGCCATGAATCAGCCACAGGTCCCAGGGCGGCCCCTGGCCGGGGAGCGGGCGCGTCGTCAAGTCCTGCACAGTGGCGTCCAGCTGGTCACCCTGGGAGTCGATCCGCAGTTCACGCACCCGGGCCTCCAGGTCGGGGGCCGGGTTGTGGGCCCAGCGGGCTTGGAGTCCCGGGCCCTGGAGGTAGTGGGTCAGACGGGACAGTTGGGGCAGGTGGCGGGCGAGGTGGTCGCGTAGTTCCGCCAGGGCCGGGGCGCTGCCCTCCAGGTGAAGGACCGACCCGACCGTCTGAGGCACCGACGGCCACATCTGGGCCATGGTGTGCATGGTCAGGTCCATGGAAGTCGGGCGCGCGCAGTAGGGCACAGTGGTCTCTTTCTGCCGGCGGACGGTTGGCAGCGGTGGATGAGGTGCCCCAAAGCCAGGAGCGCGAAGACGTCGGCGAGGACGGGAACGGTGAAGCCGAAGGGCCGAGGCCCGATCGAGTCCGAGACGCTGGAGATGGACCCGCTGGCCCGCTGTTGGGTGAGCAGGTAGGCGACTCCCTTGACTGCGGGGCGGTGCTCGCGTTGGCCCCGCAGGGCAATCAGGGCACAGGCAGTGCTCAGGGCGTCGCTGGGGGCCCCGTCTTGCTGCCCCCACCCGCCATCACTGTTCTGCGTGCTCATCACCAGATGGACGGCCCGCCGCGCTATGAGCTGCGCGGGCTCGCCGGGGAGGCGCTCGGCAGCCAGTACAGCGCGGAAGACGGTATGCAGGCGGCTGCTGCTCCAGTCGGGAGGAAAGGAGCCGTCGGGGTACTGCTGGGAGGCGAGGTAGCGCAGGGCCCCTTCCACGGCCGCACGTGTTGCGCGCCCCTGGGTGCTGAGGGCATTGGCAGCAGCTGCGGTCATACAGGCTTCTGACGATGCGCCGGCCACATAGGTGGGGAATCCGCCTTCCGGTCCGCGCACGTCACGCAAGGCTCGCAGGGCGCGGCGGATCGGCTCACGGTAGGTGCCGGGGTCGACGAGATGGAGGAATTCGAGGCTGACCGAGGTGCAGTCCACATCCGCCAGCTGGGCCCGGTCACTGAAGGACCAGCCGCCATTGGCGTGCTGCAGACGAGTGAGGCGCCCGGCGACGGCGTCCAGAGCGGGACCGGGGGCCGATACAGCGTGCAGGGCCACTCCTGCGGTGGCGGTGCACCAGGTGTCCTCATCACAGATGAACGGCATACCGCCGTCGGAGCGCTGGTGCTCCAGCGCGGTACGTATCCCGTCGGCGAGCAAGCGATCGTGGCCGGGCTGGAGGGCCAGGGCATGCAGGACCGACAGGTGCACGAGAAGGTTGCCCTCCCACACGGTCCCTGGACGTTGGGTGGAACGCAGCAGCTCGAGGTCGCGCTCCTGGAAGCCTCTGGGGTTACCCGCCGCGTGGGCGAGGATGACCTTCACCGCGGTCATCTGAACATGGGCCCAGGAGTGCAGGCCGCGTGGGGAGAATGCTTCAGGACCGGGGAATGCCGTAGTAGAAGTCGCGCCCAGGAGGAACAGGACGGCGTTCATGAAGGCCCGCTTGCGAGAGCCTGTGAATGCAGGTGCCTGACGCAGAAGTCGCTCCATGTCCGGCAGGCCATGGGCAGCGGGCCGCCGGCCCACGGCGGCTTGCGCCAGGACCCGGTCCAGCGCATCCGGGCCGTCGCAGTGTGAAACGAGATAGGCCGCCAGACAGCTGCGACTGTCGGTCTCCAGTCCGGTGCGGTTCAACAGCGCCAGTGTCAGGGCGGATTCCAGGACGCGGCTGTGGCACGGGTCGCGCAGCGCCCCGTCGGGGCTGATACGTCCCAGCAGCACGTTGCGCAGCCGGGCGGTGGCAGGAATGAGGTCGGCCGGGAAGTCACTGACCGGCCAGTGGGGCAGCCCGGCCCGCAGCGGAGCAATTCTCATCAGCGTCCTCGCAGTCGAAGCCTGGCGGTGGCCGTTATCCGGGGCGCAGCGCAATCGCAGTGCTCACGAACGGCTCCTCCCTTCCTCGTCACAATGGCGCCGGAGGGGGCGTGGGGGCGGGGGCGAAGCGCCCAGTGCACGACAGCCAGTGCAGTGTGGCGGCCATGAACGTCTCGACCAGGTCCACGTAACGGTGCAGGTCGGCCAGTTGCTCCCGTGACAAGCCAGAAGTCGCGCGTACGGCTGTCACGTCAGCACGGAAGCTGGCGTGCCGCTGCTCGATCATGACGGCCACGTGCTCTCGGGCCCGGTCCGTTGAGCAGGCACACTCCCGGGCGACGACCGCAACCAGACCTTCCTGGTCTCGGACTGCTTCATCGGTTTCCGATGCGGCATCGTTGGCCCAGCCTGCGATGTCTGCCACCGCCCACCTCAACCGCCGCAGCGGCCCGTCCACCAGAGGCCCCTCCGCCAGGAAGGTGCGACCGGCACGCTCCACGATGTCCAGCATGGGCAGCACCGTGATCGTACGGCGCCGCAGCCGCAGGTACTGCAGCAGCGACAGCCGTGCCCCGGCGCGGCGCAAAGACACCTCCTGCTCAGTGGCATCGAGGAAGTCCAGGTAGTCGGCCCGAAAACGCTCCTGCCACCGCATACCTGTGCCCACCACCGTGCGTTCCCACAGCAGCCTGAGCACCGCCCCATGCGAGGCCAGCGCTGGGGAGATCACCGCGCCGGGAGCGAGTCCCTGCCGCAGGGAGGCGATGAAATGCTCCAGCTCACCAGGGCTCGCCCTCAGACCCTCGCGATCGATGCGGTCGTCCACCCAGCAGATGAAGGCCGCCCACTGCGCCATCAGCACCACATCCGCCCGACCAGCCCGCAGCAGGGCGCCACAGGACAGTACCTCCAGCCGCATGGCACGAAACCGCCGCTCTTGCGGACCGTCAGTGATCAGCCCCGCTTCCCTCGCCCACCGCACGGCCGCGTCGCACACCACGGACGCCGCCGACAGACCGGTCATGCCCTGGCTCCTGGACCTCGGCACGCTTCCCTGTACCAAGGCCCCCTGAGATGACTTTCGTGCTGGAAAGCAGCTGACTGTAACGACCGGTGACAGCCGATCGAACGGCCGAGTGACGTTCCCATCCGCTCCGACCCCATACCCACCGTCCATCTCGCCTCCAGCCCGGCCCTGAAGTGGCCGACGAAAGACTCGAGACCCGGCTTCTACCACCGTGACATTTATGGCAATGAAAGGGCAGAGCGCGAACAGGGGCGCGCGATGCACTTCTGACGCTCGAAAGCCGCTCTACTGCGAAGGCGTCAACTTGTGGGAGCCCGGGCCGCGTCAGGCCGGGTGCACTAGATTGACTCTGTCGGGGATCTTGGAGTTTCCCGGTGCGACAGCATGGTCAACGGGCATGCTCGGGTAGTTCCGCCGACCGACGAAACTGTCAAGGTACCCATTGTCCCTTCGCCCCCGTTCCGGTGAGTGGCTTTGTTCACGACGTTGAGCAGCGATTGTTCACGAGATTGGGAGGCGCCTGGAGGCCGTCGAGATTCGAACGAGCCCAGCCGCCGGCGCCGAGGGCGGACGCCGCGTCCATGTCGACGGCGCGATTCTCGGCCGTGCCTTCGGCTCCGGTGATCACCTGGTGTATCTGCACAGGGCCGTCTTCTTGGCGCACCGGGCGGGTCGGGTGGCCTTCCCGGTGCACGAGGTGGGGTCAGGAGTTGGTGTCGTCGTGGCCGAGGTTGCCGCCCAGGTCTCGGGAGGCTTCGACCTGGGCGAGGAGTTCCCGGGCCTTGGCGGTGACGCCCTCGATGGCGTCGGCGCCGGCGATGAAGCGCAGCGGCGGCTGGTCCTGGTCTGCGAGGGTCAGCAGGGCGTGGGCGAGCTTGGCGGGGTTGCCGGGCTGCTGGCCGTTGATGCTCTTCCAGGCTTCGACCGTGGCGGTGGTGCGTTCGGCGTAGTCGTCGATGGTCGGCTCGGGCCAGGTGGTGGAGGCGTCCACGAGCAGCTCGGTGCGGAAGTAGCCGGGCTCGACGATGGTGGTGCGGATGTTGTACGGGGCGATGTCGTGGTGCAGGGCTTCCATCCAGCCCTCGACGCCGAACTTGGACGCGGCGTAGGCGGAGGTGAACTCCGTGCCGACCTGACCGGCGAGCGAGGAGAGGGTGATGACGTGGCCGTCGCGCTGAGCGCGCATGACGGGCAGGACGGCGCGGGTGACGTTCATCGGGCCGAAGAGGTTGGTCTCGATCTGCTGCCGCATGTGCTCCGGGGAGATCTCCTCGAAGTAGCCGGCGAAGAAGTTCCCGGCGTTGTTGATCAGGGCGTCGATGCGGCCGAAGCGGTCGACCGCGGCCTGTGCGGCCGCGTGCGCGTCGTCCAGGCTGGTGACATCCAGCTTGGTGACCAGCAGGTTGTCCTGCGGGCCGCCCAGGGTCTTCTCGACCTCCTCGGGGCGTCGGCCGGTGGCGACGACCTGGTGGCCGGCCGCGAGGGCCTGGCGGACGATGTCCGTGCCGAGACCGCGTCCGGCACCAGTGACGAAAATGACCTTGCTCATGAGGGATTCCTTTCGGGCGCCGAATGAGGCGCGCAGTGCGTGGCGATGCCGAGCGTGGAGGGGATCAGCCCTGTTCGGTGGGCATGATCCACAGCTCGCCGATGGCGGCGTGGCGGGGACGGGTGATCATGTAGGCGACGCCGTCGGCGATGTCCTCGGCGGCCAGGACCTCGGTCCCCTCGAAGTAGGGGTCGATCAGCTCACCGCGGACCTCGGGCTTGTTGTGTGTGCCCAGTTCGCTCTCCACGGCGCCCGGCTCAAGGACACCGACGCGCACGTGGCGCTGGGTGACTTCCTGGCGCAGGGACTCGGTGAAGGCGTGCACGCCGAATTTGGTGGCGTTGTAGACGCCGTAGCCCTTGCTCGCCACGCGGCCGGCGTAGGAGCCGATGTTGACGATGTCGGCGACCTGGCGCGGGTCCTGTTCGGCGGCCTTCAGCAGGTGCGGCAGGGCGGCGCGGGTGGTGTAGAGCAGGCCCTGGACGTTGATGGCGATCATGCGGTCCCACTCCTGCGGGTCCGCACCTTCGACGGGGCCCAGGAGCATCAGGCCGGCATTGTTGACCAGGGTGTCCAGCCGTCCGTACCGCTCGATGACCTGTTGCACGGCGTCCTCGGCCTGAAGGCGGTCGGTGATGTCCGCAGCCACCACCAGCGCGGTGCCACCCGCCTGCTCGATCTCAGAGGCAAGAACTTCCAGGCGGTCCTTGCGGCGGGCCACGAGCGCCACCGAGGCGCCCTGCTCGGCGACCCGACGGGCGGTGGCAGCACCGATACCGCTGCTCGCACCGGTGACGAGAGCGACGGTGCCGGTCAGTTTCGAAGCCATGCGGGTGTCCTCTTCTCCAGACGTACGGCGTAAGGGCAGACGGCGGGCAGCGGCAGCGACGATCTCCTACGGCCGTCACGGCGCGTACTTCTCGAAGAATCAGTGCCGTGCACCGGGCCCGCTATCCAGGCAACCACCCACGAACGCCCCGTGGGCCGCCGTAAAGGGCACCGCTCTTCCGGGGGTCTGCCAGTACCCCCTTCAGCACGCTGACCTGCCAGGTACCGCCGTACCGTGGACCCATGGACCGCAGCAGCGAGATCCGTGAGTTCCTGCGCACCCGCCGGGCCCGGATCACCCCCGACCAGGCCGGCCTCGCCCCGCACGGCGGCCCCCGCCGCGTGCCAGGGCTGCGCCGCGAGGAAGTCGCCCAGCTCGCCGGAGTCAGCGTCGACTACTACATCCGTCTGGAGCGGGGCCGCACCCAGGGCGTCTCCGAAACCGTCCTGGAGGCCGTCGCCCGCGCCCTGCACCTGGACGAGGCCGAACGCGCCCACCTCTTCGACCTCGCCCAGCCCACCACCGCCCAGGCCCGCCGCAAGCGCCCCCTCGCCCCCCAACGGGTCCACCCGGTCCTCTACCGGACCCTGGACTCCCTCAGCGTCCCCGCGGTGGTCCAGGGGCGACGCACAGATGTGCTCGCCGCAAACCGGCTGGCCCATGCCCTCTACACCGACTTCGAAGCCCGACCCCGCCGCGAACGCAACTTCGCCCGCTTCGTCTTCCTCGACGAGGCCGCCCGCGCGCTGTACGCCGACTGGGAGAAGGTCGCCGGCGACTGCCTGGCCATGCTGCGCCTGTACGCCGGACGTCATCCCGATGACCCGCAGCTCACCGAACTGATCGGGGAGCTGTCCCTCCACAGCGGCACCTTCCGCCGCATGTGGGCCGACCACGACGTCCAAGCCCACACCACCGGCACCAAACGCCTCCACCACCCGCTCGTCGGCGACCTCACCCTCGACTACTTGGTCCTGGCCGTCGAAGGCGACCCCGAACAGACCCTCACCATCTACACCCCCGAACCCGCCTCCCCCTCCGCCGAAGCCCTGGCCCTCCTCGCCAGCTGGACCGACACCTCCGCCTCCCGGCCGCAGGCTCCCGAAGAGACACACCACCGGGCCGGCTGACCCGAGAGCTCCCGCCACGCAACGGCACCAAACCCCAGCGGGACGTCGGCCCGGCGAGGTTCCGCATGATCGTTCTCACTGATAACCGCCGCTGGACCGATGTTCCCCGAGGCCGTAGTCAGCGAACTCACCTCGACGCTCTCGCACCAGCAGGAGGATTCGAACAGTCACCAGTCTTCCTGCCTCCCGAAGAAGTGAATATCTGCTGCTCGTTCTCGTGAACAAAGCCAGAGTGAGCTGCGCGCGATCAAGCACTACAAACCCCAGGTCAGTAAAGGTATGGGCCCACGGTGGCAGTGCGATGAACTCCTCCGTGTACCAGTCGCGGCGTTCCTGAGCGAATGCGATCCACGGGTGATAGGCGTGACACAGGATGATGCATTCGCCTGCGCCCTCGATGACCGTCGCGGTGTGGAACGTACGAGGGTACGTCTGTTCCTCTATCTCACCCACATGGCCTCCGGCCGCCCGGGCGGCTGCATACAGCGCTGCTCGGAATGTCCGCTGGTCGGTTTCCGGTAGCGGCCCGTCCTTCGGCTGGAAGAAGCCCGTGGCGCCTCGTGACAGTGTGAACGCTGCGTCCTTGTCTACGGCCATGTGGCTCATTCTGCCGGGGAGCAACCCTGCCGACGTCTCACCCGCGCTCTGATCTGCTGCGTTATGTAGTTCGCCGAGGCTTCGTCCCTCTCTTGTGGTGGGGCGGGCGGGTATAGGCCTCGCCCGTGGCGAGGACTCGGCCCATATCGTGACGGATGGCCAAGCGGCGGTTCTTCGAGCCGGGTGGCCGCCCGGGGCCGGGACGCGTCGGTTTGGGTGCCCCAGTTGGGGAGCCGGTCTTCGTACGGAGGTGCCTGAACCCCCGCCGCATGCAGGCGGGTGTGAGTCTGTTCGGTTCGGTCGGCTTCTCCCAGGAGCGCCGCAGGTCCGCGGCGAGTGGGCGGGTGAGCCGGAGCTGGGTGTAGGGGATGGCAGGGTCCCTATCCGGCTTCCTCGCCGACCGCAGCACCGCTGATCGTGGCGCGGTTCACCAAAAGCCAGTGTCAGTCCTGGCCGGTCCGCACCCGGGGACCACCACCGCCGACAGCGCCCGGACCGTGGGCTTTCCTCACGGGAACTCCGCGATTTGCAAGTACGGCTACGCACTGAGCACCAGACACCTGACTGGAAGGCCCGATACACGACCCGCTCCGGAGTGGAAGGCACCGTCAACGAGTTCGTCCACGGATACGGCATGCGCCGCTGTGGCTATTGATCAGAAACGGTTTGGGTTCTGGGTCGTTGGACGGGTGTGAGCGATCTGGTGGGGGATGCGCGGCATCTGTCGCCTTCGGCGCAGGAGGCCCTGTGGCTGCGGGCGGTGGCCGCGCTGGTGGCGGGGCGGGGCCGTGAGGATGTGGCGGCGGTCTTCGGGGTGTCGCTGAAGGCGGTCGACACGTGGTGGGCGAAGTGGCAGGCCGGCGGTCGGGAGGCGCTGGTCATGCGTCCTCGCGGCAA